>JBCDLV010000015.1:0-23042 GCA_038744895.1 Bacteroidota bacterium
ACCCAGACCATGCCTCTTCTCTCCATCCAGAACCTCCACGCCTCCGTCGAGGAGCACGAGATCCTCCGAGGGCTTTCCCTCGACATCGAGCCTGGAGAGGTTCACGCCATCATGGGACCTAATGGGTCCGGCAAGTCCACCCTCGCGTCTGTTCTCGCAGGCCGCGAGGACTACGAAGTGTCCGAAGGCTCCGTCACCTTCGACGGTGAGGACCTGCTGGAAATGGATCCCGAGGAACGGACTCGTGAAGGGCTGTTCCTGGCGTTCCAGTACCCCGTCGAGCTTCCGGGCGTGAGCACGCACCAGTTTCTCCGCACGGCGGTCAACGCGGTCCGCGAGCACCGCCAGCAGGAGGAGTTGTCCGTGGGCGACTTCATCAAGCTGATGCGTGAGAAGGCTGAGTTCGTCAACCTGGACCCAAAGCTGACACAGCGGTCGGTCAATGAAGGGTTCTCTGGGGGCGAGAAGAAGCGCGCCGAGATTTTCCAGATGGCCATGCTGGATCCGCGGCTGGCGATTCTCGACGAGACCGACTCCGGGCTAGACATCGACGCGTTGCGGATCGTCTCCGAGGGCGTCAACAAGCTCCGCTCCGAGAATCGCTCCTTCGTCCTCATCACCCACTATCAGCGGCTGCTCAACTACATCCGCCCCGACGTCGTGCACGTGCTCGTCAAGGGCCGGATCGTTCGCTCCGGTGGCCCCGAGCTAGCGGAGAAGCTGGAAGCCAAGGGGTATGACTGGTTGCTCGAGGAGGAGGCCGCCGCAGCCGCATGAGCCATCGCACCGACTCGAACCTGTCTCCATCATCTCGCACTGTCTCGATGATTGACCTCGAAAAAGCACCTGCCCTGCTCCGCCACGCGACCGACGCTCTCGCCGGTGCGTTTTCCGGTGACGGCGCGCCGGACCCGTTCGTCGACCTCCGCCACAAGGCGCGGGAGTCCTTCGAGGCACTCGGCTTCCCCACTCCCCGGGAAGAAGCCTGGAAGTACACAGATCTGCGAAAGGCCCTCAAGCCGGACTACGCGGCCCCCGCGCCAGCGGAGGCGACGGATGCCGATCTCGATGCGGTCACCGTCCCCGAGCTACACGCGGCGCGCGTCGTGGTGGTCAACGGTCGCTTCGACGCCAGCCGCTCGGATCTCTCGACGATTCCAGACCGCGTGACGGTGACGAGCCTCGCGGAAACGCTCAGCCAATCGCCGGATTCCGTGGCCGACACGTTCGGGCGACATGTGGACGTAGGCCGCGATGCGTTCGCGGCGCTGAACACGGCGATGGCCCTGGACGGGGTGTACATCCACGTGCCGCGTGGCGTCGCGGTCGAGACTCCGATCCACGTCGTCCACCTGACGGTCGCGGACGAGCCCGTGTTCGTGCAGACGCGCAACCTGTTCGTGATCGACGACGCGGCCGAAGCTCGGATCCTGGAGACGTATACGTCGCGCACGACCGGCGAAACGTTCCGGAACGACCTCACGGAGATCGTCGCCGGAGACGCTACGAACGTCCATCACGTTCGCGTGCAGGACGACGGCGACCATGCCAACGGGGTCACGCTGGTGCAGAGCGTCCAAGGCCGCGACTCCACCGTATCGACCCTAACGTTCACGTTCTCGTCCGGGACCGTGCGGAACAACACCGTGATGGTGCCCGGTGGCCAGGGCTCGAACGCCACGCTCGGCGGGCTGTACATCTGCCACGGAGAGCAGCACGTGGACACGTCCACGCTGGTGGACCACGTGGCGCCTGGCTGCGAGTCCAACGAGTTGTTCAAAGGCATCGTCTACGATCGGTCGACGGGCGTTTTCAACGGGAAGGTGTTCGTCCAGCGCGAAGCGCAGCAGACCAACGCGTACCAGCAGAGCCAGGGCGTCGTCCTGTCACCGGACGCACACCACCACTCGAAGCCTGAGCTGGAGATCTACGCGGATGACGTTCAGTGCTCGCACGGCTCCACAACGGGCGCCGTCGAGCCTGAGCACGTCTTCTACCTGCGCAGCCGGGGCGTCTCTGAGTCCGACGCCCGTGCCATGCTCCTCTACGCGTTCGCCCACGACGTGGTCGAGATGGTCAGCCTGGAGCCCATCCAGGACTGGCTGGACGCCAAGATCGCCCGGCGGCTCAAGTGATTTCTGCTGGCGCGACCTGAGCGTCGCGCCAGCGGGTCTCTTGCCAACCCCTCATTCGGCTACGTCATTATGACACGGGACTTCCTCCGCGACGGCCGCGAGGCCGACGACTTCTCTGACCTGGAAGAGGGCATCGTCCAGGTCATGCGGACGATCTACGACCCGGAGATCCCCGTCCCGATCTGGGACCTCGGTCTGATCTACGGGTGGGATATGACAGACAGCGATGAGGGCAAGGACGTGGTCGTGACGATGACGCTCACGGCACCCAATTGCCCGGCGGCGGAGACTCTTCCGGCGGAGGTTGAGCAGGGCGTGAACGCCCTGGACGGCGTCGCACGAGCGAGCATCGACCTCGTGTTCGTGCCCTCCTACTCGATGGAGATGCTCAGCGACGAAGCCAGGCTGACGCTCGGCCTCATGTAGCCCCTCCGGGGCATCGCCCGCTGGCGGTTGCCCAGGCACCCGCGTCGCCAGCGGCATAACCGGTGGTCAATGAGAGACGGGCACGTTCCCGGCTAGCGATTACATGGCTCGATGCGAAGGGGAACGTTCCCAGGACGCCATGTGAACCTTGAGGACCCCGGCTGGCACACCCACTGACATGAGGCCGATCGTCTTCATCCTCCCCCGGCCTCTCTCGCCCGAATGTCACTCTCGACCGCCTCGCTCGACGCTGCCTACCGCCAGGCCGAGCGTGCCCTCCGCAAGCCAAGCTCCGCCGTATGGCTCCGGAGCGTGTGCGTCCGCACCTCGCGGTTCGATGAGGCCCTCAACTTCTACGTGACGGTTCTCGGGCTGACGCTGGGCAGCCTTGAGGTCAACCCGATGACGGCGCGACCGAGAGCTCGGCTTCTCGACGCCGAAGGCCACCAGGTGTTCGAGTTGGTCGATGCCGATGGCGAGAAGGGGCGCGGTGTCCACGAGCTGGCGTTCGGGATGCCGAAGCGCACGGTGACACTCCTCCGCTCTCGCCTGGATTTGCACGACGTGGATTACGTTGAGGCTGGCGGGTCCTGCTTGCTGCTGCGCGACGTAGACGGCACGCGCCTACGGATCGAGTCGCTGTAGACCTGGCCATAGGTACCCGGAAGGCCGCTTCCTCGGCCGAGTCCTCTCGCCAGCGGGCACGCCTTGCCCACAGATGCTTGAGGCCCCGCTGGCGCTCCTCCATCCGCGGAGTTGATGCCTCTGCTGGCGCAGCGCTAGTCGTCTCGAACGCGGACGTCGTCAGAGAGCTCGTCTGTGTCATCGGGACGGACCTCCACACCGCGACGGTGCAGCAGGTCACCGCACTGCGTGATCGCACGTACGAGACCATCGGCAAGGGACCCAGCCACGATTCCCTCGCGGATCAAGTCGACGACCTCGATCCATTCCTCCGGCTGGACTTTCGCGTTGATACCAGCATCGCCGACGACTTCGATGCGATGCTCGAACAGAGACACGAACAGCAAGATGCCTGTACGGTCGCGCGTGTCGAAGACCTCCTCTTCGATGAAGGCGACGGCAGCCCGTCGGTGCACCGTCTCGTCGAGCAGAGCACGTCCCGCAAGCCGACGTCGGAGCGGATCCAGGAGCGCCAGCAGAGCGCCTGCCATACCACCACCCGTCATGGCAGCCGCCAGCGCCCACGACGCGTACAGCCACGTCAAGGTCCACCCGCTGTAGGCCCACGCGACTCCGAGGAACACGATCCCGACCATCAACGCTGCACCAGAGGCGGCACGCCATACCGCCACGTCGTACGTGCCGCTCCGGCGGACCACGTAGGGAACGATCTCGCCAGATGTGCGCATCTCGGCGGCTGACACCGCGCCCCGGATGCGCTCCCGTTCGGCGTCGGAGAACAGCGGGGTCGCGTCACTCATCACGTGAGGCCGATGCCAACCGCGCCAGCAGGTGGTTGACGCGCTGCACGGGCGTTTGGGCGATCCGTCGGGCGAGCGTCAGCGCAGAGGCCGGCGGTGCCACCGGACGGATCCTCCCATCGACGTGGTATAGGTCGGACAGGGCCTCGATGCGGCCGTCGCGGCTTCGGGCATAAGCCACCGCCTCGTCGCGGAGCCGCGCGACATCGCCAGCAGGCACGGGAGAAGCCCACCGGTCGAGCGTCAGCGAGTCCGCTCGGAGCACCATCCGCGTTCCCTGCCACGCAAGCCCCGACTCCCCTCCTCGCTCGCGCAACACGCGGCGCACGATCCAGAGTGCGGGGACGTTCTGCCATTGTATTTCGAGCCCGCTGGCGTCCGGCTCTGGGTCCTGCAGCGGTGTGGCGAGCGATCCGAGTTTCCGAGCGACCGCGGCCTCGACCCAGGGCCAGTCGAGAGGTCCCGATAGGATGAGGGTGGACGAGCGTAGGTCCATCACATCGCCAGCAGGCGGCGTCGCCCCCCCGGGGCGCGTCCGCAAACGACCGGTGGCCTGGTCTAGGGCATCTGCCAGCCGGTCCGATGACGAGAGGGAGATGCCGCTGCCAACGGCGCCCGTCGACCGGAGTATGGACTGGTAGCCACTCGCTGGCTCTTGCAAGTACACCACCCGGAGGCCCCCAGGAAGCGTCCACTCGGCCACGCTGGACTGCTCGTAGATGGAACGGCGCAGGATCAGGCCATCGGCGGACGTCGGCGCCACAACAGGCTCGATCGGAACGATCGTCCCGTCGGGCACGACGGGGATCCGCGCAGGCCGCACGTCAGCGACGGGCCGAACGGCGACGCGCGATGGGAGGATTGCAGGACCGGAAGAGGATCCGCACCCGGTCAGGGCGATCAGGCCAGCGGCTATGAAAACGCGCATCGAACGGTGGGGACCGGCGAGAAGCTACGGAGCCGACGGCCCCACTCTGGCCCGGCGCAGCACGATGCGGGAGAGCCCGATGCTCACCACAGCCAGCACCACCGCAATGATCGCGAGCTCGACAGACGCCTGCTCGCCGCCGGGCGTCTGGAGCTTCGTGTAGAGCGCCAGCGGGAGCGTCTGGGTACGGCCCGGCACGTTGCCCGCGACGACGAGTGTGGCACCGAACTCGCCGAGGGCCCTGGCGAAGTGGAGCGCGGCGCCAGCGGTCACCGCAGGGGCTGCGATAGGCGCCGCCACGTCTCTGAACACGCGCCACCCGCTGGCGCCGTCCGTTCGCGCAGCGTCCAGCACATCGTCCGACACGGAGGCAAATCCCGATCGGGCCAGCGCGACGAACAGAGGCAAGCCCACAATAGACGACGCGATGACGCCAGCCCACCAGGTGAACGTGATCGACCGCGGCAGCGCCAGCAGCAGCGCATAGCCCGTCACCACCGGCGGGAGCACGAGCGGAATCCCGACGACAAACTCCGCCAGACGTGCAACGAGCCCGTCCTTGCGGGCGAGGTACCAGCCGAGGGCCAGGCTCGGGAGCGCGGCAGCGGCCGTCGCCGCCGTCGCCACACGCACGCTCAAGGCGATCGCCCCCCAGTCGGCATCCGTCACGGGGCCACCGGGTCGAAGCCGGCCGACCGCCACGATGCTGTGTCTGCGGCGATGCGATCGACGACAGTGCGTCCGCGCTCGGAGAGCGCGGCCACGACGAACGTCGGTCGTCGAGCGCCCGCCGTCAGGCTGTCCAGAATCACTACGCGATCCGACTGGCCCACGTCTGACGCGTAGACGATCCCGGCGTCGGCGGCGCCGGACTCGACAGCGGCCAAAGCAGCCCGAACGTCTGCACACGGGAGCACGCGACGGCTCACCTGCTCCCATCGCCCTGTGCTACGCAGCGCCGCCTCAGCGTACTGGCCCGCGGGCACATGCGCGGGGTCGGCTACAGCGATTCGGTCAGCATTCACCAGAGGGTCTCCCAGGGCGCCAGCGGGCATGTCGGCGGGTCCGACGACGACCAGGGATCCGTGAGCCACCACCCTTTCCGATAGCACGAGCACCCCTTCGCCTCGAAGCCAGTCGACCCATTCTGGATCTGCCGAAGCAAAGACGTCCGCTGGCGCTCCCTGAGCGATCTGTCGCGCGAGCGTGGATGTCGCGCCCAGGCCCACGACCGCATCATCTCGAACGACTGCTCGGACGCCGTCGGCCATGGACGCCGCGGACAGTACGACCGGCCGCGGGTCGCCTGCACAGCCCATCGCCAGGGCCAGGCCGACGACCGCCAGCCCTCTCACCCCGACGTGGGCAGGGACGCCAGAGCCTCTTCTGCCCGTTGGCGAATGGGCGAGTCGGCCGGGGCCGCCGCCAGCACGCGCTCGAACGCTGCGCGGGCGCTGTCGACACGGCCGATCATCAGGCGCCGCTCGCCGAGCAGGAAGTTGGCGTCCACGTTCGTGGGATCCGCCGTCAGGACAGTTTGAAGTTCTTCGACCGCGCGCATCGGGTTCGTCGGGTCGAAGGTGGACGCCTCCGCCAACGCCACACGCACCTGCGGGTCGTCCTCGATCTCCAGGCTCCGCTCGAAGTCGGCCACGGCGCGACGCGCCCACTGCACGCTCGCCGTCGGGTTGGTCTGCGTCGTCTCAAACGACGCCGTGAGGTAGTAGCGCCCCGACTCGTACCAGCCCTCCGCGGTCTCCCGCGATGCGAACTCATCAGCGATGGCTTGCAACGAGTCGGGCAGCGGAGGTACCTCATCCGGGATCGGCTGGGCCTCGGCGATGGGAGGTTGCTGCGGGCTCGGCGCGGGCTCCTGACGGTCCGACAAGAGCGTGATCCCGTACAGGCCAAGCACGACAAGAAGGCCGACGCCGGCAACAGCCAGAGCACGGCGGCCCACGGCCGACGACGGCCGCTTGTCGGCACCCTCCGGCATCTCCGCGGGAGCGAGCACGCGCGCAGGTTTCGGTGGCGCGGGCACTTTCCCCGCTGGCGCCGCTACCATCTCGGTGCCACACACGTTGCAGAACGCCGACCCCTCCGGTGGCCGGTGGCCGCAGTTCGTGCAGTAGCGGCTCACGCCAGCGGTGAACGACGCCTCCCCGTCCGTTGGCAAAACACCCGGCGTCGACGGCACACCGCCAGCGGGCTCAGGGGTGATCGCGACCTCTGTTCCGCACAGGTCGCAGGTCTCCGCCCCCTCGGAGAGCGCTGCGCCGCAAGAGAAGCATGCCTGTGACACGGCTCTAGCTGTCGGACCCGATGATTCGGTCTGCTCCCTCGGCCTCTACGCGGCGGCGGAACTCCTGCGCAGGCTTGAAGACCGGAGCCATACGGCGCGGGACGCGCACAGGCTGGTCCGTTCGAGGGTTGCGAGCTGTACGGGGCGCCCGCTCGACGGATTTGAACGTCCCAAACCCACGGAGCTCAACGCGATCTCCCTCGGCAACTGCGTCGAGGACCGTCTGCATGAACCCGTCCACAACGGCCTCCGTCTCGATCTTTGTGAGGCCGGTGGCCTCTGCAATACGGTCGACGATGTGGGCTTTGGTCACGACTCCGGCGTCAAGGGCCAACCATGATACGAGGCACACCCGATCGCGGTGGAAAGCGGCTCCGGGCTGGCATTAGTTTTCACGGACCGATTCCGAGTCCTCCCACAGTCTGTCGATGCGCGTCTTGTTTGTGGCCGGTGAGGTCGCTCCTTTCTCCGACACCACCGAAACTGCCCAGCTCCTCCGCGTTCTTCCCGAGGCGCTCCAAGAGCACAAGGGAGTCGAACCTCGGATTCTGATGCCGCGCTATGGCGTGGTCTCGGAGAGGAAGAACCGGCTTCACGAGGTGATCCGATTGTCCGGGGCAGAGATCGAAGCCGGCGATGCCTCGGACACATTGAAGGTGAAGGTGGCGTCCATCCCAGGAATCCGTCTCCAGGTCTACTTCATGGACTCGGTGCACTTCTTCAAGCGGAAGGGGCTTTACCAGGACCGCAAGACCGAGGAGGTGTTCGCCGACAACCCGGCACGAGCGCTGTTCTACGCCCGCGCTGCCCTTTCGACGGTCGAGAAACTCGGCTGGGGTCCGGATGTGATTCATGCGGCTGGCTGGATCAGCGCCTTCGTCCCGCACGTGGTCGCGACCGAGTACGGCGAGAGCGAGCTGTTCGCCGATGTCAAAACGGTGTACACGCCCGACCCCGTCGACGCGTACAACCCCGAGCTGACCGTCGAGGAGGCGAGCACGCTCGGCCTCCCCGCAGAGCTGGCGGGTCAGACCCTTCGCAGCATCGGACTCCAGACCGCTGGCGCCGTCGTCTACGCCGGGTCCGACGCTGCCGGCGCCGGCGACCCGTCGGGACCGGCGATCGGCATGGAGCCGGAGCCCTCGGCGGATGCGGCGATGGAGCTGTACGGAAGCCTCGGCGCAGCGCTGCCAGCATAACTCTCGCGGTTGGGCCTGCTGGCGCCGCCGCCAGCGGAGCCACGTTCTTTGCAGGAACCGCCCGGTCTCGCCAGCGGAGCCGGAGCTAGCCTGAGGTCCCTTTCTCGGCGCCCTCACGCGAAAGACCTGTGGGCCCCGTTGGAGGGGAGTCTTTCTCCCTAGCTCGACGCCCCTGTGAGAACGTTCGTCGTCGCCGCGCTCGCGGCCCTCACCTTGTCAGCCTGCCAAGACCCGTCCGGCGCCGGGCTCGGCCTCATCGACGAGGAGCAGTCTGACCCGAACGTGCGCACGTTCCCGCTGGCGGACCTAGATACGGTCGAGGCTCAGACAGTAGCCATCGGCGTCGCCTCTGCGGGCGACAGTGACACGGTCACTCGCGTCCTGAGCGGCTCCGTGGCCGACCCTGACTTTGGAGACGCTCGGGCTATCGCGTACCTCGACTTCATCCGCCCGACGCTCGACGGGGACCCGACCGGATCAGACGTCACGGAGGTTTGGCTCGAGCTCGACCGTACGTACGCATACGGCGACACGACGGCGACCCTCCCGTACGACCTGCGGCCGATTCAGGGGACCTGGGATGCGGACACCGATTATCCGGCCGATACGCTGCTCGCCGTGGGGGACGTCCTCTCCACGACCAGCGTCACGAACGCAGACTCCCTCAAGCGATTCGACGTACCGGAATCGTGGACGCGCGCCAACGCCGACCTCCTGGTCGGGGACGACTTCGTCGACGGCTTCGAAGGCTTCGCGCTCCAGCTGGCGGAGTCGTTCGTGCCATCCCCTGGCGCGGTCTTCGGCTTCAACACCTTGTCGACGACGGGATCGGGACTCCGGGTTGTGATCACCAACGACAGCGAGGTCGACACCGTGGTCTTCCCGCTCTCGGAGGTGTTCTCTTCGATCTCGACATCCGCGCCAGCGGTCGTGCCGAGCACCTACCTGCCGGTTCGTGCCAACACGGGCGCCGGTATCGGCTTCACGGTCGACCTCGCGTCCGTCGGCGTGGTCCCCGTGGCAAACGCCCGGGTCCGCCTGCCGTTCGACGACTCGTTTGCGGAGACGGGATCATTCGTGCGCCCCACGGCCAGCCGCGCCATCCTGGTCGGCGTCCGACTGGACGAGGATGGCGAAGAGGAACGACAGGGCCTGGGAGACTTCACCATCATCGACGGCTCGTACGTGCTGTCCGATCCGCGGCAGTTCTCGGCGCTGATCCAGTCCACCGTGCTGAACCCCGACGAGCGGTTCGACCGCTTCGAAGTGCTACCGGCGACGAACCCCGTGTCCTTCGATGCCCTGCCTGTCCTACTTCCCCTGGACGGGTCCCCGAACGCTCCACGGTTCACGCTGACGGTCGTCGGTGTCCCTCAGTAGCAACGTATCTCTCGCGTCTGTGTCTTTCGTCGTACGGATCTCTATGCGGTTCACGATCCTCGCCCTCGCCCTTGTCTCCGCTGGCGCTCACGCCCAGGGGCAGAACAACTACGGCTCGATCTATTCCCTGTACGGCCTCGGCGAGCGGGCGGAGTTTGGATCCTCGCAGGCGTCCATGCTCGGCTACAGCGGTACCGCACTGCGCTCGGGCACCTACGTCAACGTGAGCAACCCGGCACTTTGGTCGGACCAGACAGTGACCACCTTCTCCGCTGGCGCCGTGCTTTCGTCCGTTCGCGGGGAGGACGAGTTGGCCTCTGACGCGAGCGTCGGTACGTCGGGCGATGTGTCCGTGCTGCATTTCGGCATTCCGATCCTGCCAGGGCGTCTCGGGGCTGCGGTCGCCTACCGGCCGTACTCCCGCGTCAACTACCGGGCGGCGATCCGTGACTCTCTGCTGATTGAGGACGTGATGGCGCCCTACACGCTCAACCAGGAAGGGTCCGGTGGCCTCCAGCAGATCTCCGCAGGACTCGGGCTCCGTCTGGGCAACGCCGTCCAGCTCGGCGCCAGCGCCGACGTACTGGTGGGCACCCAGGAGCAACTCCAGCGGACCGAGTTCGACAGCCAGTCCTTCCTGGAAACGCGACAGTCGCGGGTGACCAAGCTCCGCGGCTTCACAGCGACGTTCGGTGCCTCCGTCTCGGCTCGCTCGCTCGCGACCGACGATGATGTCCTATCGTTCGCGGGGTCCATTATGCTTCCAACAACTCTCAACGGTACGCGCACCGTGACGCTCGGCGAGAGCCTCGACCGCGACACGCTGCGTGCGCCCGATGGCAGCCTGTCTCAGGACGGTGACCTGGACATTCCGATGTCGCTCCGCGGTGGCGTCGCCTACCAAGCTGGCCGTCGTTGGCTGGCCACCCTCGACGCGCTGTACGAGCCATGGTCGCAGTTCGAGAGCACGCTCGCTGTGGGCGGCTTCAACCCCACATCGGGGATCGATCAACTCCAGGATCGCCTCCGCGTGGGCGGCGGCGTCGAGATCATCCCGTCAGGGCGGGAGCGGCGTGCAGGGGTTCTCCAACGCTCGGCGTACCGGCTCGGCGGCTATGCCGAGCGCGGTCTCTACGCGCCAGCGGGCACCGATGTGACTACACTTGCCGTGACGGGTGGCATCTCGGTGCCCAGCCGGATCACCGGCGCTCGCTTCGACCTCGGGTTCGAGGCGGGGACCCGCGGGTCCGCGGAGGGCGTCCTCGTACGTGACACCTTCCTCAAAGGCACCCTCACCCTCAACTTCGGAGAGCGCTGGTTCGTCCGGCGCCGGTTCAATTAGCCCCACCCTTCTGGCCCTCATGCGACCGTCTCGCATCGCTCTGTTCACTCTCGCTCTCGGCATCCTCGCCGCCTGTGCCGCACCTCCGCCCAGTGGAGGGGTCACGCCCAGGGGGCCGTCGGAGCCGTTCGTCCCCGACGATCCCACGGAATACGGTCCGGGCGACTACTGCTCGGACACGTACGTCCTCATCCAGCCGACGACGCGGTCCAACTTCAGCCTCGGCAGCGAGTACTACCGAAACGGCGACTACTGCGCGGCCTATCCCTACATCCAGTGGATGCTGGAGAACGAGCCGCTCTTCACGGGTGAGGATCCGGACGACCGCAACTACCTCCGCATGGCCTCCATCTACGAGGACTTCGCTACACAGGTCGATTCTGCAAGCGTGGACGAGCGTGTAGCCTACCTGGACTCGGCACTGACGACCCGCCGCGAGGGCGTCGAGGCGATGGACGCACAGGGCATCGAGTACGACCCGTTCGTCCGTGACCTCCGGGAAGGATTCTTCTTCTTCCAGAACGCCGCTTACTACGAGGACGCCAGCGAGCGCGAGTTCGCCGCCTTCCGGCGTGCGTTCGAGGCGCAGCCGGATAGTCTTCCAGATTGGTACCTGACGCGTCTTTTTGAAGGATCGGCAGTCGAGTTCGGCGATGACATCCCCAACCCGGATCGCGCTGCTTTTGTCCGCCAGTTGGGAGGTCAGCTGGATGGACAAGAGCTTTCGCAGAACTACGTGGCCTTCGCGGACTATCTGGAAAACGCATCTACCGGAGACCAAGCAGCATCCAGCGATGAAGCTGTTCAGGAGCTCCTCGATGCCCTCGACGCTGGAACACTCACGGGAGATGCCGTCTTGGTTCTGTTTGCCACGGTAACGCAGGCCCCAGACCGCATTGAGGCGCTAGACAGAGACCCTGAAGAGATCCTCTCCGCACTTACGCGACTACCAGAGATTGAGAGCCAGGTCAACAACCCACGTACTCTCTATGCCCTGTCAGTTCGGGCACGACGAGAGGGTGACACGGCGCGAGCCAACGAGCTCTTCGAAAGGGCCATCACGAACGCCGAGTCGAATGCGCAGCGTGCAGATTTCTACTACTCGGCCGGACGGTACAACGATGCGCTTCGGGTCTTCCCCAACCACGGTCCAGCCCTCTACAGGCGAGCAGGCTTGATTGCGCAATCCGTCGGTCGACCGTCATCTCTCCGTGGCCGGTTCGCGTACTGGTGCCTCGCTGATGAGTACCGGAGTGTCGCTGCTCGAACGACTGGTAGAATTGCCACGCTGTCTCGCCGCGCTGCCGCTCAGTTCGAGCGTGCGGGCCCGACACGGGACCAGTACTTCCTGGAAGGCTTCCGCCCGGGTCAGTCGGTCTCGTCGAGCCTCGGGGCCTACGGGTCCTGCACGACACGAGTCCGCTAGGGAACCCCCTCGGGTCTGATCGCCAGCTGGCCGTCTCTACTCTGGGGCGGCCAGCTTTTCTGTGTGGTGAGCGAGCCACAGTGTTTGCAGCCAGCGACCGCTCCTCGGCGCATCGCGACCGAGCATGTCAGGCACTCAGCCCCGTGGGACAGGCTGCCCCGCTGGCGATCTGGTGTTCGTCGCGTACGAGGATGCCTACCCCAGGTGACCATCCGGTAGCGCTTTCGTTCTCGGTGAGCGCATCTAGACGCCGGTATCTTGGTGAACCGCTTCCTCGACCGCCATGTCCGTCATCGCTTCCGTCCATGCCCGCCAAATCCTCGACAGTCGAGGCAACCCGACGGTCGAGGTCGACGTGATTACCGACGATGGCGCCATCGGCCGCGCCGCCGTGCCATCGGGCGCCTCCACCGGTGAGTACGAAGCCGTCGAGCTTCGCGACGGGGACGACAGTGCCTACCTGGGCAAAGGCGTCCTCCAGGCCGTCGCCAACGTCAACGAGGCCATCGCCGAGGAGGTCGTCGGGATGGACGTGTTGGACCAGCCGGCACTCGACGCGGCGTTGATCGAACTGGATGGGACAGACAACAAGGCCAAGCTCGGCGCCAACGCCACGCTGGGAGTGTCCCTTGCAGCCGCACGCGCCGGCGCCGTGGTCGCCGGGCTTCCGCTCTACGGCTACCTCGGCGGTGCCAACGCACGGCGCCTGCCCGTACCGATGATGAACATCATCAACGGGGGCAAGCACGCCGACAACTCGGTCGACCTCCAGGAGTTCATGGTAATGCCGGTTGGCGCCGCGACCTTCTCGGAGGGCCTCCGCATGGGTGTGGAGACGTTCCATCACCTGAAGGCCGTGCTCAAGGGGAAGGGATACTCCACTGCGGTCGGCGACGAGGGTGGGTTTGCACCCGACCTCGGATCGAACGAGGAGGCCATCGAGGTCATCCTGGAGGCTATCGAACGAGCGGGCTATGAGGCAGGCGAAGACATCTACATCGCCCTCGACCCCGCGGCCAGCGAGATGTTCGAGGACGGCATGTACGTCTTCTACAAGTCCGACCCAGACCGCAAGCTCACCTCCGAGGAGATGGTCGAGTACTGGGCCGGGTGGGTCGAGGAGTACCCCATCATCTCCATCGAGGACGCGATGGACGAAAACGATTGGAGCGGATGGTCGGCGTTGACCGAGCGCGTCGGCGACACGGTCCAGTTGGTCGGCGATGACCTCTTCGTGACCAACACCACGCGGCTCCAGCGCGGCATTGACGACGACACCGCAAACGCCATCCTCATCAAGCCCAACCAGATCGGGACCCTCACCGAGACACTCGAAGCCGTCGAGTTGGCGCATCGCTACGCGTACGCGTCGGTGCTCAGTCACCGTTCGGGCGAGACCGAGGACACCACCATCGCAGACATCGCGGTTGCCACGGGGTGTGGGCAAATCAAGACGGGCTCGGCATCCCGCAGCGACCGGCTCGCCAAGTACAACCAGCTGCTCCGCATCGAGGAGCTTCTGGGCGATGCCGCGGTGTACCCCGGCATGGAAGCCTTCCGGTTCTAGCCTCGGGGCTATGCCATCCCGCTGGCGGCCGTGGGCCTACCCGCCCGAATCGCCAGCGGAGCCCAGATCCAGGGTCGGCACGGTAGGATCCCGTGATCTGGGATCACTACCTTGATGGGTCTCCCCACGCCGTCATGACCAAACGCCTCCGTCGTCGCGCGCTCGCGATTGGGCTCGTCGGAATCGGTCTCTGGGTCGCGTTTTTCGACAGCCACAGCGTCCTGCGCCGTGTGAGCTACGCGAGCGAGCTGGACCGTCTGACCCTAGAGAACGCCGAATTGGAGGCCATGAACGAGTCGCTGGCGAAACAGCTGGACCGGGGCCTCGACGATGCGACCCTGGAGCGTGTCGCCCGCGAGGAGTACGGCATGCGTCGTCCCGGTGAGCGCGTCTACCGCGTCGAGGACGCCAGCGGGGACTAAATGTCGAGCGGCGCTCCCGAGTACGCGGTCGGCGTCGACCTCGGCGGTACGAACCTCAAGGTGGCGCTCGTGGAGCGGCACCAAGGCATCGTCCGGCACTCCTCGATGGACTCCGAGGCGGAGGCCGGCCCCCACCGCGTGCTGGACCGGATCGCTGAGGGCATCGGGCGGGTCGTTCGTGACGAATCCGTGGCCGGCGTCGGCATCGGGTTTCCGGGTGTCGTGTCGATGGACCGAACCACGGCTATCAAGCCGCCCAACGTCCCAGGATGGGACGAGGTCTACCTCCCTGACCAGCTCGGGCGGCGCCTGCGGGCGATCAAGATGCCCATCGACTGCCTGATCGTGGCCGAGAACGACGCCAACGTGGCAGGGCTCGGATCGGCGTTTTATGGTGCCGGACGGCCGTTCGACTCGTTCGTGATGGTTACGCTAGGCACGGGAGTCGGCGGCGCCATCATCCATGAGAAGCGCCTCTTCCGAGGGGCCACCGGGGCTGCTGGCGAGATCGGCCACATGTCCATCGACTACGAGGGACCGTACGACCGCGCCGGTGTAGCCGGGGCTATCGAGGCGTACCTAGGGCAGCGGTTTCTCTCACGGCACGCGCGCTACCAGCTGCTGGCGCGCGAGACATCGCTGCATGAGACGGCGGGACACGACCTGTGCGACGTCACGCCCCGCAGGCTCCACGCCTCCGCGGTTGCCGGAGACACGGCAGCCATCGAGGTGTTGGCCTGGGCAGGCCACAAGCTGGGCGTGCTCCTCGGCTCGATCGTCAACCTGCTCGACATTCGGAAGGTCGTGGTCGGAGGTGGCGTTTCGAACGCTGGCGACTTCCTTCTGCAACCGGCCCGCGAGGCTCTCCTTCGCTCGGTGATCCCGTCCATGTCGGAGGGCGTCGAGGTCATCCGCGAGCCCCAGGGCAACGACGTCGCTCTCTTGGGAGCGGCACGGCTCGTCTTCGAGGCCTTGGAGGACGAGTCCTGAGCACGATCCGACGCTCGCTGGCGTTCGCCCATCATGCCCATCCGCCGCCTCGCCACCATCGCGGTCGCCCTGCTGGCGGGGGCATCGGCGGCACAGGAGGGCTCGGCGGACTCCACAGCTACCAGGCCTGACTCCACGGCCATTCTGCTTGAGCCGATGCCGGCGGGCGTGGATGAAATCGCAGGCGACCCGTCTGGGAGCGTGGACACGCTCGACACGAGCCCTCAGGAACCCATCCGCCTCTCCATCCCCCAGGCTCCGCCAGCTGAGGGCGGACTGGAGCGTCCCGTGCGCTACACCGCTCGCGATTCGCTGATCGTCCTGCTGGCGCCGAGGGATTCGGCAGCAACCGACGAGGGAGACGTCGTTCGACTCTTCGGGGATGTCCAGACGGAGTACGAAGGCTCGACGATCAGAGCCGGCCGCGTGGAGTACCGAGCGAGTGACGAGGTTCTGATCGCCACGCCAGCGGACTCGGCTGGAACGGAGAGCCCGACGTTCGACGGGGAGGAAGGCACCTTCACGGGCGACACGTTCACGTACAACCTCCGGAGCCAGCGGGGCCGCGTCACCGGGGCCCGGACGGAGATCCAAGACGGCTATCTGCTCGGCGGCATTCTCAAGCAGCGCGACGAGCGGGTGGTGTTCGCCCAGGACGCGGCATACACCACCTGCGAACTCAACCATCCGCACTATGCACTCGAAGCAGGCCGCATCAAAGTGGTCGACGGCGAGCGCGTGTTCACCGGACCGGTCCGCCTGAGGCTTCTCGGGATCGCTCTTCCGGTCGTGCTTCCGTTCGGCTACTTCCCCGCTGCCGAGGGGCGGCGGAGTGGCCCGCTGGCGGTCACGTACGGCCAGGAGTCCGGGTATGGCCTGTTTCTGGGCAACGTAGGCTGGTACTTCGCGTTGAGCGACTACCTCGACGCGCAGATCGCCGGCAAAGTGGGGACGGAGGGGTCGTTTCAGCTGTCTGGGGTAGCCAACTACAACCGCCGCTATGCCTACAGCGGGCAGGTATCGCTGGACTACGGCCGGCTCCGGTCAGGAGAGTCCACAGATCCCACGTTCTCTTTGAGCACGCCGGTCGGGCTTCGGTGGAATCACAACCAGACGTTCCCCGCGGGGCAGCGGCTCACGGCGTCTGTCAACCTGCAGTCTGCGAGTCAGCGGCTCGTGTCGACCGATGTATCCGAGCAGATCCGATCGTCGACGTCCTCATCCGTCTCGTACACGCAGCAATGGCCGACGGCGGGCCGGTCGCTCACGGTATCGCTGCAGGCGTTTCAGGACTTTGCCAACGACCGCACGACGGCCACGCTGCCGAACCTCTCGTTCTCTCAGCGTCGCGTGTTTCCCTTCCGACGGGGACGCGACGAGCGGTGGTACGAAAAGATCTCCGTGGAGTACTCGGCCAATGCAGAAAACCGGTTCTCGTACGCCCCGCGTGACTCCTCCGTGGGCGTCTCGGCGCTGGATGCCCTGTTCAGCGAGACCTCGTTTCGGAGCGGCGTGTGCGACCCGGATGACGTGGCCTGTGACGAGACGCGGTTCGATTACACCGTGACGCAGCGCGTTCCCGTGACGGCCACCTTCTCCGTACCCCGCTTCAACCTCGCGTTTGGTCCCAACCTGACGTACACGGAGACCTGGACGGGAGAACAGGAGGAGCGCACATTCAACGCGGACTCGGCGCGGGTTGAGTCTCGAACCGTTCCAGGATTTACAGCCGTGCGGCAGCTGCAGCTGTCCGCTTCGGCATCGACGGAGTTCTACGGCACCTTCCCGGTCCGGGTCGGATCCCTCGACGGGATTCGGCACACCGTCAGCCCACGCGTGTCGCTCAACTTTGAGCCTGATTACGCCGACTTTGGATTTGTCCGAGAGGTCCAGGCCGACACGGTGGGCACTATCCAGCGGTACCCGATCGTCCCCAGGATCCCGACCACGACCACCCGGTCGCTCTCGTTCTCGGTCAACAACGCGTTCGTGGCACGCACCGTCCGTACGGACTCCACTGGCGCCGAGGACCGCCAGACACGCCAGGTGTTGTCGTTCGATATCGCCAGCAGCTACAACTTCGCCAACAACCGCACGCCGTTCGCGCCAGTCCGCACGACGCTGACCACGTCGCTGCTCGGAGTGAGTGCGCGAGGCAACGCAAGCTTTTCGGTGTACGCCCCGGACACGGTCGCGGCGCAAGCCCCCCCGCTCTACCTCGACGTCGCTGGGCGCCCCCTTCGTCTCCAGCAGATCAGCCTGAGCATGAACCGGTCGTTCCGTTCGTCCCAGCAGTCTGCTCCGAGTGACGAGCGGCCGGTGTTCGGAGACCCGCTGGTGACGGGCGCGATCTACGATCCGAGCACCTTCGGCATCCCGAGAGCGCCGATCGGCTACCTAGACTACGGAGCGCCATGGGCGTTTTCGCTGGGCGTGACCCTCAACAAGCGAGTCAACCCAGGAGGCGACGACCGGACCACAGCGACCTTGGACGTGTCCCAGTTCAACACGCGCCTGACGCCCAACTGGTCCGTCTCCGGAAGCACAGGCATCGACCTGACCAACCTGGAAATCACGCAGACGCGTCTGAGTCTGCGACGCGACCTGCACTGCTGGGAGATGGCCATCAACTGGCAGCCCATCGGCATCACCAGGGCGTTTTCGGTGTCGCTGTACGTCAAGAGCGGCCTGCTGCGTGACTTCCTACGGCTGGACGTGCCCAACTCGACGCGGCGCCCATCGTTTGCGCCCTCGTTCTAGCGCCCGCTGGCGTCTCGGAGCCCAAAGGCTCGTTGCTGTCGTCCCCGATCAAGCACAGCTGGACAGCAGCAGACCTCTTCTGGCTGGCCAGGGGTCCCGCACGTCCAGTCGGTCAGAACGGAACGCCAGCGGGCCGGACTGCGCCTGAGATCCTGGCCTGTGGTCGTTTCGCTTGTTCAGACGCGGCCTCCACCCGTTGGCACGTCTCTTGATCCACATGTGGTGTCAACACACGGCTCCGTGTCCATCAGTCCGCAGGTCCTCGGCTACGGCCTCCCCCCCGTCATTCGGTCGATCGTCGACCGGTACCAGTCTCAGCGCGCCCGCACGACGGCGGATCAGTCCGTCGCGAGGCGGCTCCGCGACAGCTTCCGTGCCAACGGGATCCAGCTGTCGGGGCTGACTTTCTACGTGCACGACGGCGCCGTGTCGATCTACGGCTCCTTGACCGACGGTCAGGCCCGGGAGGATGTCATCTCCGTTGCCTCGGCCCAGCCAGGCGTGAGGCGCATCGTAGATCACCTCCGGCTTACCGAGACTCCGCTGGCGGCCTAGCCGAGCAGACGGTCGAGCTCTGCGAGCGTATCGTGGAGGTCGCGGGTCGCCGTCGTCGACGGCAGAATCGGTCGGTCCTCGCCCATGCCGACACTCGCCCACACGTCGTAGGTGGGTCTCTTCAAGACATCGTGGCGAAGGGTAAGCCCGTGGCGCTCGAGAATCGGCTCTAGCTCGTCCGTGCGATCACGGATTTGCTCCAGGGTGCTGCGGTATGCGTACTGGACCACCTCGCGGCGCGCGGCGAACGAAAACACGTTCGTGAAGAACATCCGGTAGTCGTCTTTGTGAGGCTCGAACAGGATGAGGTCCGCCCCCTCGTAGCGGTCCGCGTAGGACGCCATCCCTGTCCCCATCCGGCTATGGATCAGAGTGCGGAACGTCTGGCTGAGCACACCCGGCATGCCGTGGTCTGTGAGCTTCCCACGCCGCATGACGCCCTCCGCCACGGCACGCGCTGTGTCCACGGGCACGATGGGGTTGACGCACAGCACGAGACCCGCTCCGTGCTCGAAGGCGACGGAGGCATGGACGGTCTTGTTGAGGACGCCGTCCACGTAGTGACGCCCGTCGATCTCGACCGGAGGGTAAAGACCGGGAAGTGCGGTGGAAGCCTGCACGGCGAGCGAGATCGGGACGTCGCCGCGCTCTTGGTGGCTGAACACCGTCGTCTGACTGGAATCGAGGTCCGTCGCGACCACGTACAGCTTGTTTCGAAGCTCGCGGAAGTCGTCGGTTCTACCGCGAATCGAGAACACGGCCGCGAGGTACTCCCGGAGCGGATCGTTGTCGAACAACCCGACCGGCACAGCCCGGCTGAGCTTGCTGACCAACTCGGACAGGAGCCCGCCAGAGGACTTCGAATCGATCGCCGAGCGGATTGCATCCAGGACAAGGCCCGGCACGCGGAGCCCCCGCCGCACGTACTCGCCGAACGCCGGCGACAAGAACATCTCCGGACGGAACGGATGCTCCGTGGGCTCCTCGCCGACAACTGAGCGCACCAGTTGGGATGTCGTAATCCCGTTGGCAAGCGATGCGCCGACGAACGCGCCAGCGGAGATCCCCACGGTCACCGGCACGTTCGTGAGGTCGATGCCGTCGAGGGCATCGTCGAGGGCACGAAGCACGCCGATCTCGTAGATGGCGCCCTCCGGCCCTCCGCCCGCGAGGGCGAGGCCGATGGATCCGCTGGCGTGGTGGTGATCGGCGACGTGCATAGGAAGGAGCGGTACATACGTCGGGCGGGCACGGCAGCCGCGCCCGCCCGAGGACGGTGGGAGGACCGGCGGAACTTAGCCGCGCTGCTCCTGGATGCGCAGGAGTGCAGCCTCGGCATCGTCCCTACCCTGGACCTTCTCGACGACGATACCGTCGACCTGGATCTCGTACCAGCCACCACCGACGGCCTCGAGCACGGGGCCGACGCCAGCGGAGCGCTCCGTCTTGAGCTGCTCGACGCGCTCGGACAGCCGCTCGACGCTCGTGGTGAGCTCGCTGATCTCGTCCCGCGTGGGCACGCCGAGGCGCTTCATCACGGACGCGACGACATCCTGGATCTTGTCCTCTGCGGAGCCAGCGACATCGTTCGCAGTCTCGCGGGTGACCTTGACACGGTCCTCGACGGCGTCCTGGGCGCGGTCGGCCTGAGCCGCTAGTTGCTTGCGGACGGCGTTCACGCGCTCCGTGCCGAGGCCGGGAAGCTTGATGGTCTCGCCCTTGCTGACGAGCGTCTTGAAGACCTTCGAGCCTTCCTCTTCGGCGACGGCGAGAGCGCCGAGGCCTGCGAGGAACACCTTCTGGACGGCGTCGCGAACGTCGCCAGCGGCGTCGGTGAGGTCCTTCTGAACCTCCTCGGCCGTGGTCTTCGCGTTCGAGATCGCGTCGTTGGCGGTCTTCTTGAGCTCCTTCTGAAAGTTCTTGGTTGCGGTAGTCATGGTGTGTGCGGCCGTGCCGCGGTTAGTCGGTTGGGGTCGATGAATCGAGATCTGTCAGCGTCGCCTCCAGGGCATCCAAGCGCGCCCGCAAGCGGGCCATCTCGTCTTGGACATCGCTGACAGCGGCCGGCCGGATGCGGTCGACTGTGCGACGTGCGAGGTCGTCTACGTTGCGGCGGGCCTGCACGAAGCTGGCCTCTACCGCCTCCTCCCCTGCCTTCACGACGCGCTCGCCCATCCGGAGGAGATCGTGCAGGAAGCCGGAGGAGAGCAAGCTGGTCCCGCTCCGCCCTTCGTCTGAGATGATCTGCGTCAGGATGACCGCCGTCACGTCGGCGCCCGTCTTATTGTCGACGACTTGAACGTCTTGTCCTTCGCGGACGAATCCGGCGACCTCGTCGAGGCTCACGTAGCGGCTTTCCGTCGTGTCGTAGAGCTTGCGGCTCCCGTAGCGTTTGATAATGCGTGCCATGGTGGGGGAGAAGGTCGCGCCTATTGACGCGATGCGGCAACGCAAGTTTCCGCAGTGCGGCAAACTTGATCGTTCCTTCTCCCGGCGCTACAAACCGCCCTTCGTGACCTCGAAATACAGGGCCACCAGGGGCACTGCAATCACGGTCGCGTCGATTCTGTCGAGTAATCCGCCGTGCCCGGGCAGCCACGTTGCGGAGTCCTTGACGCCGACAGACCGCTTGAAATGGCTCTCCGCGAGGTCACCCAGCTGGCTGACCATCCCGCTGGCGACCGCGATGACGGACACGTCGAACCACGTCAGCGTCGCATCCAGCACCGCGAGCTTGAACCCTGCCGCCAGCAGGAATGCCCCGACGGCTCCGCCGATGGACCCCTCCCAGGTTTTCTTCGGAGAGACGCGCTCGAACAGTGGCGTGCGACCGAATAGCCGCCCTGCGGCATACGCGAATGTGTCGGATGCCCAGACGCAGAACAGGATCGTCGTCGTGATCCAGAAGGCGCCGTCTGCCCCGAGCCACACAGCCTCGGACGAGCGGAGCAGCAGGATGGAACTGGCGAGACCGGCTGGATAGAGCACGCCAAACGCCGTCGCCGCCGCGTCCGCGAGCGGCGCGTCGCGGCGTGTGTACATCACCAGGACAGGAAGCAGAACGACACACGCGGCGAGCACCTCAGGCGCTGGAGGCAGCATAGGCCACAGGGTAGCCGTGAGGCCCGCCAGCAGGCCAAAGGCCACCAGGGGCCGGGCTCCGCCGGCATTCATCAGCCCATATAGTTCGAACTGGGCGGCGGCTGCGATGGCTGCAATCAGCAGCGCAAAGGGCCAGCCGCCCCACCACATCAACCCAATGACCAGGGGGACTCCAACGAGAGCCGTCAGAACTCGCTGCGCGAGGTTGGACACCCTACTCGTCCTCGTCCGGGACGTCGAGAGAGATTTCCTCGATACCCGAGTCGAGGCGAGCCTCGGCCGACGGTGTCAGCGCATCGGGGGCGTCGACATCCGCCGCGAGCGCGGCAGCCTCGAGTTCCTCGTCGCTGACGGGGGCCTCGGCGAGCACGTTCCGGGCACGCGTTTCCTCCGCTGGCGGCACCATCACGTGGACGGGTGACATGTCCCCGACGTTCAGGTTGAAGGAGTGGTCGCGCTGTGTGAGGACGACCGCACTGATTCCCTCCTCGTCGAGCCGGTCGCGAACGAGGTCGGCCTCGAAGTCGGTCGAGGATTCGTAAACAGAGATCCACTCCTCGTACGATCTCGCACGCCGCGAGTCAGGGGTGTCGTCTTGCGGAACGTTGGAGGGCTCTTTCATGCGGGGAGGGGAGATGAGATGGGAGGAGCGGACTCGACGGGCTGCGCATCTTGGCGATCCCCGACGACTGACTGTCGCCGCGAAGCGAGCACTCGTGAGACCAGCAGGCACAACGCGAGACCGGCGAGACCAAGGTACCAAGGCACCCCGAGGGTTTCGAGATCCTGCACGTCCAGATCCGGATCACTACGCGCGACGCTCGTGGCCACGACCGCCAGCCCGTTGTTCAACAGGTGGAGGACGAATCCAGTCCACAAGCTCCCGGTGGCCCACACGGCGAAGCCGAAGTAGATGCCCAAAAGCGAAAGGGGGATTGCTTGGCTTAGCCGGAGGTGGTACAGCCCGAAGAAGACACCGACGAGAACGATGCTGACAACCGCTCCCCAACGGCGCTCCACCTGGCGCTGCAGGTATCCGCGAAACAGGAGCTCTTCGCACACC
>JBCDLV010000016.1:0-22103 GCA_038744895.1 Bacteroidota bacterium
CCCGACGACGACTACCACCTGGACCAGGTGTTCGCGCTCTTCAGCATGCCCTTCTAGTGATGCCCCGAGTCTCCTTCTACCGCGGCGCGCTCCTGGCAAGCCTCGCGATCGCGTTCTCCGCCAGCGGGTGCGACCACCTCACCGATCCCGACGGCCCCAACCTGGTCGATCGCTTCGGTGACTTCACCCTGCTGGACCCGCTCACCACGAGCGCCTCCGCCGCCGACTTCGCCGCTGGCGATGCGGTCACCTTCTCGGCCCGGTTCAACAAGCAAGCCAACTGGGTGCTCGAAATTGTCGGGCAGCAGAGCGGGGCGGTCCGCCGGATTGAGGGGTTCTCGAGCGAGCTCACCCCGGAGAACGCCCGTTGGACGGGAGGCACGACGGAGCTTCCGCTGTTCAACGTCGAGGACGTCGAGGCGCGCCTCTTCTTTCCCAACGAGGACGGCACAGACACCACGAGGGTCAGCCTGGCGGTGACGTCGCCGCGGGCCTACCCCGGCGATCTTGTCTCTGACTTCGAGGGCGGTGGCAACACCATCCGCCTGGGCAACTTCGAGTTCGAGTTGCAAGGGGCCGGTGTCAGCTCGGAGGTCCCCGCGGGCCAAGGCGATTCGTTCTACCTGTTCCGTGGTACGGAGCCGCCTTCGGGCTCGACGCGCAACTTCTTCGTCGGCCTCATCGACATCCTGCCGCCAGCGGGCACGTTTCACTCGGTCCCAACGACCGTCCCGGAGGACCTGTTCGTCAACTTCTTCCTTTACGGGTTTGGCACGACCAACACGATCGCCGTGGTCCAGGTCATCTCCGACGGCAACGGCAACGGCCAGTTCGAGGACGGCGACACGGTGTTCGTGGCCTACGACGGACCTGCTGATTTCGAGGGCTGGCGAGCCTTTTCTGCGAACCTCGGCGAGCTCGGCATGACGCAGGCACAGGCACAGGAGATCGTCAGCGTTCGCGTGCTCCTCATCTCGGACGACAACAACCAGCCTGCGACTCCTCTTCAGGTGGAATACGGCATCGACTTCATCACATTCACCGCTGGCGGTCCGTTGCAGCTGTAACCCGTGGCCGTGTGGGCCGAGAGATCCTGCCCCCGCCCACACTGAGCCCTCCCGTTTCTCTTTCGACATGTTGATCCGGCGCTCTCCCCTTTTGCTCTTGGCCCTGCTGGCGCTCGCCGCCAGCGGGTGTGTCCAGTTCCAACCGCAGCAGCTCTACACCGGCATCGAGGCAGCCCCGGTTCCGGAGCGCCCGCGGTCCCTGGCGCTCGCTGCCGAGCCCATCATCTACTCGGACGCCAACGACGATCAGGTGTGGTTTCAGGACGATGTCCGCTGCACACAAGGGTCGCTGACCGAGGAGGTCGTGTTCGAGGGCGAGCGTGCCGTCGCCGTATCGTGGGACCGCTCCGCCGAGGGCTGCGAGTGGGCCGGCCTCGGATTTGGCTGGGACAACTGGGCGGGCAAGAACCTGTCGGAGCTCCTGCCCTACGCGGCCATTCAGATGCGGGTCCGCGCTGCAGAAGGGCGGATGTTCGGCCTTCCGATCGTGCTCACGTTCGAGGACTACAGCGGGGGCATGGGCTTCGCGTACACCGACAACAAGTACTTCGAGCGCCCCTTCATCGACGAGGAGTGGCAGCAGGTCACGGTCCCGCTCGCCGACTTCGACATTGAGGCACCGGGCGCGAAGCCGCTGGACCCGACCAACGTCAAGCAGCTCATGTTCGAGCTCCAGCAGTCCGGCAGCGTCTACCTCGACGATATCCAGCTGGCGTGGTACGAGCCGGAGCCCCAGGAGCCGTGGATCGTGCTCCCCGAGCGACCCGATCCGACGGCCCTCCCCATCACCCTCTTCGACGACGCGTTCATCAATAACGACGGCTGGGGGCTTATCGACGACGCGTGTCAGTCGGCCCAGATCGAACCCGCCAGCGGGCGGGGTAGCGTCCTTCGGATGGCGTGGGATGTCCGGCCCGATGGCTGCTACGAAGGCACCGTGGGTGTGAGTTGGGACCAGTGGTACCCCATCGACGTCACGTCCATCACCGACCGCGCCGCGATCGAGTTCGACGTTCGGCTCGCCTCCGGCACGGCCGACCAGGTCCCTGTGCGGGTCGCCCTGGAGGACTACGGCCGCCAGACCTCGCAGATCATCCTCGACGGGCGGTTCACGCCGTCGGGGCGGTTCACCACCGACTGGCAGACCGTCACGATTCCGTTCTCGGCGCTTCGCGGAGGAGGACGCGAGCTCGCGGCAGCACCCGCCACTGTCGGCGACCTGCCTGAGTTCCAGGACGGCGCCAACCCAGCCTCCATCAAGCAACTGGTGTTCTTCCTGGACGACGCTGGCGAGATCCTCATCGACGACCTCCGCCTCGTCGCACTCAACTGAGCGCCTCGCCGGTCGCGCCGCACGAGACCGGCTGCTGCCCCTTCGACTGCCTGCTGGCGCGCCCGTCGGTCTTCCAACCGAGAGCACGCAGCCGCCTGATGTCCCTCAGCGCTATGATTCGTTATTGTCCCCCGCTTCTCCTGCTGGCGCTCCTCGCCAGCGGGCCCTCGGCCCAGGAGGACCGATCCACGACGGACCGGCCTGCATCGTCGGGTGTGATCCAAGACGGCCCTCGGTTCGAGGGCGCGATCCCCGTCGAACTCCGCCAAGATGACGACGGCTCTTGGACCCTCTACCGAGGTGGTGAGCCGTACTTCATCCGCGGCGTCGGCGGCACGACGTACCTGGACCGCGCCGTGGACGCGGGCGCCAACTCGATTCGCACGTGGGGTGCCGGCGAAGCCATCTCCATCCTCGACGACGCCCATGAGCGCGGCCTCTCGGTGGTCTTCGGCCTGTGGGCAGGCCAGGAGCGCCAGGGCTTCGACTACAACGATGCCAACGGAGTGCGGGCCCAGCTGGCGCGCTTCCGCGAGGTCGTGAGGACCTACAAGGACCACCCTGCGATTCTGATGTGGGGCCTCGGGAACGAGAACGATCTGTTCTACACGGACCTCAAGGTCTGGGACGCCCTCAACGACATCGCCGAGATGATCCACGAGGAGGATCCGAACCACCCGGTCATGCACGTCACGGCAGGTCTCGACGTGGCGGAGGTGCAACTCATCATGGAGCGGGCGCCCGCCATCGACGTGTACGGCATCAACACGTACGGCGAATTGGTCGGGGGCACGCGGGAGTTCCGGTCGTACGGATACGAAGGGCCGAGCGTCGGCCGCCAGCTGCGGCGCGCGGGCTGGGATGGCCCCTATGTGATCGCCGAGTGGGGGCCGGACGGGCACTGGGAGGTCCCACGGACATCGTGGGGCGCCTCCATCGAGCAGACGAGCCACGAGAAGGCACGCGTCTACCGCCTCCGCTATGACCGGGGCATCGCCGCAGACACGACCCACATCATCGGCTCCTACGCTTTCCTCTGGGGCGACAAGCAAGAGACCACGCCCACGTGGTACGGCATCTTCACGCCGGGAGGCTTCGAAACAGAGGTTCTGGACGAGCTTCAGTACCTCTGGACCGGCGCCTATCCCGACAACCGCGCGCCGGCGCTTACGGACTACACGGCCAACGGGCAGGACCGCTACGCCAACCTCATCGTCGATGCCCAGGAACGGCTCGTGTTCGAGGCCACCGTGACCGATCCCGACGGCGACGATCTCCGGTACGAGTGGGAGCTGTTGCCTGAGAGCACCGATATCCGCGCCGGCGGCGACGCCGAAGAGCGACCCGACGCCGTCGAGCCGTCCGTCGTCCGTCGCGACGGCGGGATGCTGGAGATCCGCGCGCCACGCGTGGACGGCCCCTACCGCATGTTCGTCTACGCCTACGACGGCAACGGGAACGTGGCGACTGCCAACTTCCCCTTCCACGTCGGCCCCGTACCCACTACGACTGCCTCCCGATGACCCGCTTTTCTGCCTTCCGCGCGACCGTCCTGGCGGTTGCCGCCGCTGCTCTGGGTGCCGCTGGCGTGACGGGCTGCGACAACTCCGTAGACCAAGACATTCCGGATGCCGAGGCCACGCCAGCGGGCTGGTCGCTCGTCTGGTCGGACGAGTTCGACGGCGACGCGCTCGACCTAGACAAGTGGAGCTACCAGCTCGGCGACGGCTGTGCAGAAGGCATCTGTGGCTGGGGCAACGGCGAGTTCCAGAACTACACGGCCTCGCCAGAGAACATCAGCGTCGGGGACGGGACGCTCACGATTACCGCGCGCCAGCAGGTCACGGGCACCGACTCCAGCTACACCTCCGCTCGTATCCGAACCCTCGGCAAAGGCGACTGGACCTACGGGCGATTCGAGGTGCGCGCCAAGCTGCCAACGGGCCAGGGCCTCTGGCCGGCCATCTGGCTGCTGTTCAGTGAGGACACCTACGGTGGGTGGGCCGCCAGCGGGGAGATCGACATCATGGAGGCCATCGGGAGCGAGCCCGGCGAAGTCTTCGGCACACTCCATTACGGAGGTCCGTTCCCTGACAACGTGTTCTCGGGCGCTCCGTTTGAGCTCGCGTTCGACACGTTCGACCAGGACTTCTACGTCTTCACCATCGAGTGGGAAGAGGGCGAGGTCCGGTGGTACGTCAACAACGTGCTGTACCAGACGCAGACGTCCGACGACTGGTACACGACAGGCAGCGACAACCCGAGCGCGCCGTTCGACCACGACTTCTACATGATCCTGAACGTAGCTGTCGGCGGCAACCTACCGGGCGCACCCGACGCCAGCACGTCCTTCCCGCAAGCGATGGAGGTCGACTACGTCCGTGTCTACGAGCGGACGGAGTAGGCCGTAGCACCCGGTGGCCGTCGCTCTTGGGACGCGGCCGCCACGGTTCCTCGTCCACCATGGCGGCGACTCCCCCCCTGTCTATTGAGGACCGCATCCGGGCTCTGCTCGGAGCGATGACGCTCGACGAGAAAGTCGGACAGCTCTGGCTCCGACAAGGGGACGGCGGGACGGTGTCGGACGCCCTTCGGAGTGCGATTCGGGGCGGTCGCGTGGGTGGGATCCTCAATGAGGTCGACCCAGAGGTCACGCGCGAACTGCAGCGGCTCGCCACCGAGGAGAGCCGTCTCGGCATCCCGCTTCTGGTTGGCCGGGACGTCGTGCATGGGTTCGAGACGGTGTTTCCCATCCCGCTCGGGCTGGCGGCCACCTGGAACCCTGACCTCGTCGAGTCCTGCTCGCGCGTGGCAGCGGAGGAGGCTGCCGCCTGCGGAGTCAACTGGACGTTCGCTCCGATGATCGACATCGGCCGAGACCCTCGATGGGGGCGCATTGCGGAGACGTTCGGTGAGGACCCTGTCCTGACGGGCACTCTTGCCGCTGCGAGCATTCGTGGCTTTCAGGGCGAAACGCTCGCCGACCCGGACTCCCTGGCGGCTTGCGCCAAGCACTTCGCGGGGTACGGCGCCAGCGAGGGCGGACGCGACTACAACTCCACGCCGCTGACGGAGCGAGAACTTCGGGCCGTTCACTTCCCTCCTTTCAGAGCATCGGTCGAGGCTGGGGTTGCCTCGATCATGCCATCCTTTAGCGATGTCGATGGCATTCCCGCCACGGCGAACCCGTTTCTGCTTCGCCAGGTGCTCCGTGAGGAGTGGGGGTTCGATGGGCTCGTAGCGAGCGATTGGAACGCCGTTATCGAGCTATCGGTCCACGGGCTTACGGAGGGGGACCGTGAGGCCGCTCGTGAGGCTGCGCTCGCAGGGACGGACATGGAGATGGCGAGCCACGCGTACACAGACCATTTCCAGAGCCTTCTCGAAGCCGGGGAGATCTCCGAGGCGCATGTGGACGAGATGGTCTCGAACGTGCTCCGGCTCAAGCTCCGGCTCGGCCTATTCGACCACCCTCAGCACAGGGAGCAGATCCGAGGGGGCCCTCGTCTCGACCTTGCTCAGGAGGCCGCTGTTCAGAGCCTCGTCCTGCTCCGCAACGAACACGATACCCTACCGCTGAATCGTGAACGGATCCGCACGCTGGCGGTCATCGGACCGCTCGCGGACGAGCCGTACGAGCAGCTCGGTACGTGGGTATTTGACGGTGACCCTGAGAAAAGCCAGACGCCTCTGCAGAGCCTTCGGCAGACCCTCGGGGACACGACGGTCGTCCGCTACGCCAGGGGAGTCGAGACGACTCGGAGTCTCGGACGCGATGGCTTCGCCGATGCCGTCGAGGCCGCCCAAGCTGCAGATGTCGCACTCCTGTTCGTGGGTGAGGAGTCCATTCTGTCTGGAGAGGCGCACTGCCGCGCGGAGCTAGAGCTTCCAGGTGCCCAGGCTGCCCTCATCGACGCGGTGGAGCGCACGGGGACGCCCATCGTACTCGTCGTCCTGGCAGGACGCCCGCTGGCGCTGACGGATGTGCTGTCCCGAGCGGACGCTGTCCTGTATGCCTGGCACCCGGGGACGATGGCGGGTCCTGCCATCACGGATGTGCTTCTCGGCGACCAGGCCCCCTCCGGCAGACTACCGGTCACGTTCCCAAAGTCTGCAGGTCAGATTCCTGTCTATCACGCACACAAGAACACGGGACGCCCCCCTACGCCTGAGACCGTCATCTCGATTGGCGATATCCCTGTCGCAGCCCCCCAGACCTCGGTCGGCAACACGTCCTTCTACCTCGACGCAGGCGCCGAACCGCTCTTCCCGTTCGGCTTCGGCCTCTCGTACACCCGCTTCGAGTATCGCGACGTGCGCGTCTCGCCAGAGGCCGTCCCGCTGGGCGGCACCGTGACGGTCCGCGCGACGGTGCAGAACGTGGGCGCGGTGGAGGCCGAGGAGGTCGTCCAGCTCTACGTTCGCGATCCGGTCGCAAGCGCGACGCAGCCCGTGCGGCAGCTTCGCGGGTTCCAGCGCGTCCGCTTGGCCTCTGGCGAGAGCCGGGAGGTCGCGTTCACGCTCCACACCGACGACCTCGCGATCGTGGACCGCGACATGCGATGGACAACCGAGCCGGGGACGTTCTTCGTGGGCATTGGGGGGGACTCGCGGGCACCTCTGGCAGCACGGTTTGAGGTGACGGGGTAGGCCCTGCTGGCGCCAGAGGCCCGTTTCGAGTCAAGTCGATCAACGTAAACCGCGACGCAAGGCCATGGCGTCAGCGCTGCGGTCGTCGCCAGAGGTTCAGCCCGCCCCCGCTGTGCCACGGCGGGCTTCGAGTTGGTCGCGCACCTCGCGGGCGGTCGCCTCGGTGATGGGGAACTTCCAGACCGCCCAGATCGCGACGAGCGACGTGACAGCCGGGACGGCCACATCGTACACGCGGAGCATGAGCAGGGTATGGTCCGACTGAGCGCTTCCGAGGTCCACGTCGAACCCGGTCGCATTGAGGAGCACGCCGCCAGCGGCCAGCGCCGCCGCGAGGCCCACCTTGACAAACCACCAGTAGATCGAGCCGTAGGTCCCCTCACGGCGCTCGTGCGTCTCCAACTCGTCCACGTCCACCACGTCGGCGACCATCGCCGGAACGAGGGTGAATAGGCTCGCGAAGCCGAATGCCATCAGCGGCGCTGGGAGCAGGAGGAGCCACGGGTTGGCAGGGTCGTAGGCGAACCACTTCGAGACGTACCCCACGACGGACACCGCGAGGCAGACCATGAGCGACTTTCGCTTCCCGATCCGTGTGCCCAGCCACGCCGAGAACACGACGATGGCGAAGCCCGCGATGGCCCCCGTCGTGCCCGCATAGCCTACGAACTCCGCCCCCAACGCCTCGTCCCCGCCAAAGATGTAGTAGATAATGACGTACGACTGGAACGCCGCGATGAGGATGAACCCGTTGAAGACGAGGAACGTCGCGATGCACAGGAGGAGGAACGGGCGCGACTTGAACGTGGTCACGACGCCTGCGAAGAACGCCTTCATCTTCTCCCCCAGCGAGGCCCGAGCCTCTGAGGGGACCTCAGCCGCTGCGACGGCCTTCATCGGCTCGCGCAGGACGATGGCCGGGATCACCCCAACGGCCACGACCACCACGCCGACTGCGATGGCGAGCCATCTGGCGCCCTCAGCCTGGGTGTCGAACAGCACCTCGTACGAAACGAACCACAAGAACCACGGCGCGATGAGGTTGACTGGCTGCTGGAAGAAGTTCGAGTACCCCATCACGCGGGTCCGCTCGTTGTAGTCCGGCGTGAGCTCGAACCCCAGCGCGACCCACGGCGTCGCGTAGACGGTGTAGGCGAGATAGAACAGAATGCTTCCGACGAGGAACCAGATGAAGATGGCCGTCTCGCTCCACCCCCTCGGGATCTGCCACAGCAGCGCGAAAATGACGCCAGAGGCGATGGCGCCCCAGAAGATGTATGGCCGCCGCCGCCCCCACTTCGTCGAGGTGGTATCGGAGATGTAGCCTACGATGGGGTCTGTAAAGGCATCCGTGATGCGCGGGAGCGCACCGAGAAGCCCCACGAGCGCCGGGTTCATTCCGAAGCCCAGGTTGAGGATGATCATCATCCCGCTGCTGGCGGTGGCCAGCATGTTGTTGACGAACCCGCCGAGCCCATACGCCACCTTGTGGCCGAACGGGATACGGTCCTTCGGGACGGTGATGCTCGTGGCGGGCTCGCTCATGCGGTCGGCGCCTCTGTCACGTGGATAGGCTGGAGGCGTGGGACGGCATCCTGGGTCGCGGCGGGACACGCTGAGGGGCCGACTCGAGGGTGACGGCGTCTCGCGTCCGAGGTCAGAGAGTCGATCGGAATGCTGCGCTCGTCGGAGATTTCGGCAAGCTCAGGGCAGGCTCTTGGACTCCAGCCTCTGACGAGGTCTCCGCTCAGGATGACACAGCTGGCAGGTTCGGCGCAGGCCATAAGAGCTAGCGGCCCGGAGGGATGTCCACCTCGATCCGCGCGACGGCGCCGGTACGGCCGAACACCTCCGCGCTGAGATCGCTGGGGAGCGCGTCCCCGTCGACCGCTGTGACGGCTCCATCCGATGCGACCACGCGCACCGACAGCGTATGGGCGCTACGGTAGACGACCGGCGTGGCGCACAGGGTGAACGCCAGCTGGCCTGCGTCCAGATCAAGCGACTGGTGCTGATCGTGGACGTCCACGAAGGCGAAGGAGATCGGCTCGGAGACGAACTCCTCGGCACGGAGAAGCAGCGGGCGGAAGACGATGCAACCGTCCTGCACAAGCACGCCGAGCTCGCCCCAGCGGCAGAGCGCATCTTCCTTGACCTGGCCCGTCAGGCCGGGCTGCTTGGCCCCCGCGTGACCCGGCGTGTGCGAGTAGGCATCGGTCGGGAAGGCACCGAACTCGTCGGGCGTTTTGCTGCCGCCGAGGCCGGCTCGCACATCGTAGTAGGCGTCGGCGAGGTCGGCTGTCGCCTCGGCCCTCACAGCGGCCGCTCGGAACACGGTCTCCTGCGTCGCGAGCGCCAGCTTCGAGACCATGTGCCAGTAGATGCTGCCCAGCCCCTCGTAGCCGAAGAACGTACCCGAGCGGCCCGTAAATGCACGGTGATCGAACACCGCCTCGAACACGTCCAGCACCCGCTGGCGGTCGTCGTCGGAGAGGTCTCGCCCGTCATCCGCCAGTCGGTCAAGCGCAGCCCGAACGTCGTCGGCGTTGCGGAAAGCACCGTGGAAGTGCAAGTCGCCGCGGACATCGCGCGCGATGAGGCGGGTGTCGCCGTCGTCGAGCAGCGTCGCCAGCAGGGGCGCCCGGTCCAGCGCGTCGGCAGGGAGCGTGTTCTTCTCCAGGAAGCCCGGCAGAGAGCGGTCCGGGTAGAGGCGGTAGCTGTGCTGGTCGGCCCGGTAGATGTCGCTCTCGCGGAGCGCCCGCAGCAGGCGGACGGCCTCGTCGTGGGGCAGCACGCCCGCGTCGAGCGCGGCCACCTGGCCTTCCAGCATCGGGTAGAGGTACCGCACGCCCATGCCTCCGCTGGCGATCTCCAGCAGGTTGTAGCTGTGGACCAGCCCATCGTCGCGGCGGTTTTCGGCCAGGCTCTGGTCGATGGCGGCGAGCGCACGGTCGATGAGCATCCGCACGTCGCCAGCAGGGACGTCGCGGGTCTCGCCGCTCAGGCCGCTTCCGTAGAGGGTCGCTCGGTAGCGGCTTCCCGCCTCGCCGAGGGCGTCGACGACGGCCCGTCGCTCCGCATCGCTCAACGGGCGCGAGGCCAGCACGTCGTGGGCCTCGAAAACGCCCGTGACCTCCGCCAGCAGGTCGGCGACCTCGACCGAAAGCGTGGCCTCGGCGATGCCGAGCACGTCGCGCAGGAAGGCCAGGTAGCGGCGCACCGCGAACAGGGTCACCACCGAGATGCCGTTGCCCACGAGCGCGTTGTTTGCGTCGTTCCACTCCGGCCGCTGGGTGTTCATCCAGATGCCGCCGGCCGGGACGAAGTTGGTCAGCTTCGCCAGGACCGGGACCAGGAGCTTCTCCGCCAACGTCACGAGGCGCACCTCCCCGCTGGCGTCCACGAGCAGCGTGCCGTCGGCGCCGATGGCCTCGACGCGCGCCTCGATGCGCGCAGCCTCGGCCTCGTCGTAGGCGACGGTGTCCTGCGGATCGCGCAGGATGTCCGCGTAGGGCGCGATTCGGTACGGGACGTTCGCGTAGCTAAACCGGCGCTCGCCGAGGAGCGCCGCCAGCCGGTCCGGAGCGTGCGCCTGCAGCTGCGCCAGCAGGCGGAGCAGATAGATGATCTGGTGGTCGCCCCAGTAGCCGATGTAGCTCCACGGATCGTCCGGATCGCTGACCTCCCAGTCGATGCCTCCGTCGGTGATGCGGTACGGGTTGTAGCCGTCGGCGGTAGAGGCGCTCACGAACACCGACACCATGGCGTCCAGGTAGCCCGGGAACGAGCGGCTGAGGGCCTCCCAGTTCTGGAAGATGTCGCGCCAGTTGCCCTCGTAGCCGTGCACCGTCTGCCCCTCCGCGTCGCGCACGTCGATCGAGAAATGGTTCCACGGGCGCGACGGATCGCCGTGGCGCCGGCTGAAGTGGAGCGGCAGGTACTGCTCCACGAGCCGCTGGAGATGGGCACTGCCCTGCTCGGCCCGCTGGCGCAGGTCCTGGATGGGCAGCGACTCCGGCAGCGCGTCGAACCAGTCGGCGTGCGCCTCGGCGACGGGCGTGTTGAAGTGCCTGACGAACGCACGAAGGCCTTCCCTGCGAACGGTGTAGCCCTCGTCGAAGAGGCCGCCGCGCATGATGTTGTAGAGCACGTTCATGCGGTGCCGCGCCGTCGCCATCGCGTCGGCCGATGCCTGCTCGCCGTCGGCGGTGGCGATAAGGAACGCGAGGCGCTCGGCGCCCTCGGCCACGTCGCCGTGGACCCGCTGGCGCAGCGCGTCGGCATCGCGGAGGGTCTCGTCGAGGGCTACGACGGCGGCGGCGTCCTGCTCGATGTCGGCTACCAGGTCCCACGTCCGGGCCTCGCCAGGCGTCAGCGCCAGCTGGGCATGCGTCAGGTAGGCCCCGCGCTCTGCGCGCACCAGCCGCTCGTCGCGGACCGCCTCGCCTCGGCGGAACGCTCCGAGCTGACGGGACGAAAGCAGCACGGTGTCCGTCTCTAGCCCCGCCTGCCAGACGGTCGTCGCCAGCAGGGCCTCGGACGGCTCCGCCCGGTCAACGGGGATCGCGCTGAGGGCAAAGATGCCGAGGCCGGAGTCGAGCCGCTCGCTCCGCTTGTAGGCGTTCGCCAGCACGCTCTGGCGCTCCTGCATCGCGCGCTCGATACCGTACGGCATGAGGTTCTGCACGCCGTCGAGGAGGCGAACCTGGACGGACTCACCGCTCTCGTTGCGGAGCTCGGAGGTCCGCACGAAGCCATAGCGCCGGCTGGCACTCCACGTTTGGGAGAACGTCAGGCCGAGGGTATCGTGAGTTTCCTCGTACCGCAGGCGGTCTCCTGCGAGTGACTTCGCCAGGCTGCGTCGGATCGGCGCCAGCCCGGCGTACCGGTCCGAGAACGGCTCCCACAGTGTCTCCCCCGCGTCACCCTCTGGGCGGATCAGAAGCAGCGTCTTGCCACCCGTTCGGTCCTGTGCATCGTGGATGCGGTCGACCGTCTCGTACGGAAAGAGGGCGTGCTCCGGGGCGCCACGACCGGCTGTCAAGGCTCCTGTACTCGACGCGAAGAGCCAGTGGTCACCGGAGCTGACCACGGTCACGAAGAACGGGTCCATGCGATCCACGCTCTCGATGCGGTAGAACGACACGCCATCGATCTCGACGACGTCCCCGTTTACCGGCGCTCCGTTCCATCCGAGCGGCGCGCCCCCGACCTGGACCCGCTGGCGTCCCGCGTCTACGGCTGTGTGGGGGGCTTCGGCGATCTCACTCCTCGACATAGAACGGGATGTTGGCGTGGGCGGCGCTGCCCTGGCCGTCGGTGATGGTGACAAACAGGCGATAGGCACCCGGCTCGGACGGCGCCGTGAGGGTGGTAGTCGCAGCCTCCGCAGGGACTGTCAAGCCGGGCAGCACCTCGGTCTCCGGTTCGTCGTCGCCGCCCTCGCTCAGCACGGTTTGCTCCCGGCGGACCAGCCACTCGTACTGGAGCGCGTCGTCGTCCGGGTCCGTCGCTGCGATCTCGGCCGGGACCGACTGCCCCGGTTGCAGACGGATGTCGTCCGTGGGCGTCCGCCCGTCGAGCGTGGGCGCCTCGATGCGGGGCGACCGGTTGGCGGGCCACTCACCCGTCCAGACGTACTGCATCACGTCGACCGCCTCTGTCTTGTCCCCCGTTGGCATGAACATGCCGTACCAGGTGGGGGTGCGCTCCTGCTTCTGGCCCCAGAGGAACACGTACGAGCCCACGAACTGCGTCGAGTCCGCCAGCAGGGCGTCCTCGTACCGCTGGCGGTAGAGGTCCGCCTTGCGCGAGGAGTGGTTCTCGATGGGCGCCCCCCACGCCGTCGAGTCGGTCTCCCAGTGGCCGGTGGCGCCCCACTCGGTCACCATGTAGGGGCCCTCCCAACCCGAGTCGTCGATCCGCTGCTGGATGTTCTCGACGTCGGCGTACATCTGGATGCTGAGCAGGTCCAGGTCCGGCGCCCGCGTGCGGATGTCCTCTGCTAGCTCGGGCCCGATGCCCGCCAGCATGGTCGTGGTGAGGTGGTTGGGGTCGATCTCATGGATCATCTCGGAGATCTCATTGACCGCGTCCCAGACGCGCGGGTTGGTGGCCCCCAGGTTCAGCTCGTTGCCGATGCCCCAGATGATGAGCGCCGGATAGTCCTTGTACTGCTCCACCTGGGCTCGGACGCGCGCCAGCTGTTCCGCGACGGCCGCCTCGTCGTCGTAGTCGAACCCGAAGACGCCCCGGCCCTCGCCCTCGCGCTCGCGCGCGATCTCCAGGCCCATCGTCACGAGGAGCCCGTTGGCAGCGGCTGCGTCGAGCACCTCCTGGCCGGTCTGCTCGCCGTTGTCGACCCGCCACGTGCGGAAGGAGTTGCCGCCGCGCTCCGCCAGCGTCCCGATGTCGCCGAACTCCAGGCCCGCCCCCCGGATGAAGAAGGGCTCACCATCGACGACGAGCTGGTACCGGCCGTCCACCTGGCGCATCTCGACGCTCCGCGGCCCATCGGCCAGCGTGGACGCCCCCGCTGGCGTGTCGCCAGCGGGCTCCGGGTCGGCGGTGGGACCGCACGCAGTGATCACGAGGGCGAGGGCCAGCAGAAGGAGTGCACGCATGGGACTACGCGGGGACGAGGTCGGCTTCCAGCTCTTCGAGTGTCTTCCCCTTGGTCTCCGGCACCACGAAGAGCACAAACAGCAGCCCGACCGCCGCGAAGAGGCCGAAGATGAGGAACGTCGTCGCGCTGCCGAGCACGTCGAGCTCCCAGGGGAAGATGAGCTGGACGAGGAAACTGACGGCCGAGTTGATCAGGCCGACGAACGAGATCGCGATCCCGCGGATTCGCATCGGGAACAGCTCCGAGAAGAGAACCCACATCACGGGCCCCAGCGACACCGCGAACGACGCCACGAACCCGAGGATGCCGATCAAGATGAGCGTTGGGTTGGCGGAGATGGCGCTCGCGATGAGGTCGGCCTCGTACTGGCCGGCCACGTCCTCCCCAAGCGTCTCGGCGAGCGCACTCTTGAAGGCCGTGTCGCTGTCGTAGGTCTCCCCGACAATCGGGCTGATGTCCGCACCCGACTCGGCGACGATCTCGGTCGCGTCACTGCCGAGTGTGTAGGTCGCCTGGGAGAACCCGTAGGACAGAATGCCCATCGTCAGCGTGATGCCGATGAGTCCCGCGATCAGAAGCGGTCGCCGCCCGAGCCGGTCGATGAACAGGATCGCGACGACCGTAAAGACCAGGTTGATGAGGCCCACGAAAATGGCCTGCACGAACGAGGCGTCGGTGCCGATGCCCGACTGCTCGAAGATGGTCGGCGCATAGAAGAACACGGCGTTGATGCCCGTGATCTGCTGCAGGATGGCGATCACGACGCCGATGGTGAGCACCAGACGGAGCGCCGGCGAGAACAGCTCGCCCAGGGACGCCCGCTCTTTGTTCTCCTCCTTGACGAGGCTCTTCTGGATCTCGTCCATCTCCTGCGTCGCTGCCACGGCGCCGATGGCCATCTTCATGATCGGGAGCGCCTCCTGCTCTCGGCCTTCGCTGATCAGCCAGCGCGGGCTCCTCGGGACGAAGAACAGGCCGACGAAATACAGCACCGCTGGCGCCGCTTCCAACCCGAGCATCCACCGCCAGCTCTCGGTCGCGCCGTCGAGCCACTGAAGGATGAGGTAGTTGGAGAAGAACGCCACCGAGATGCCGATGACGATGTTGAGCTGGTTGAACGAGACCATCTGGCCGCGCATCTCGGGCGGCGAGATCTCCGCGATGTACATCGGCGCGATGATGAGCGACGCCCCCACGCCGATCCCGCCGATCATGCGCGCGATGACCAACACGAGAAACGAGGGCGCTAGCGCCGACCCAATGGCCGAGACGGCATACAGCGATGCCGCGATGAACAGCATCGGGCGCCGGCCGAAGCGGTCCGCCAGCGGGCCCGCCGCCATCATGGCCAGCGTCGAGGCCAGCGTTAGCGAGCTCACGGCCCAGCCGAGCTGGATGTTGGTCAGGTCGAACTCGGTCTCGATGAACCCGACGACGCCCGAGATGACGGAGGCGTCGAAGCCCATCAGGAACCCACCGAGGGCCACGATCAGGGCCGTGCGGATGACGAAGATGCGGTTCTGCATGAGCGCTGCGGACGAACGGAGAGAGCCGAGCTGAAAACCTTTTCAGATCACGGACATGTTACCGGCCCCGAAGTGCCCCCGCAAGCGCTTCCGGAGGAGTCTGCGCCTCCTGCTGGCGCTAGAGCTTCCCGCTGGCGGACGTCCTGCCTAGGACTGAGCGAACAGGCGTTTCGCCGCCGGCTTGGGCTGTCGGTCGACGGTGAAGAGCCCCCAGTGCTTCTCCGGCTCCGATGGGTCCGGGGACCCCTTCCACGGCTCGTCGAAGGCTTCGAACACGAACGTCAGCAGTTGTCGCTCTCGGCTCCACGCCAGCAGGTCCTCGACGTACGCCGCCTGGAGCGCCGGAGAGGCATTCGACGGGTCGATGCCGCGCCCATTGGACCGCGTCGTCCACCCGGCTTCTGTCACGATCACAGGCGTGTCGGGGTACCGGTCGATGACGCTCTGGACGTTCTGCTCGGTGTAGGCGATCGCCTGGTCGATGGGTTGGTACTCCCACACCGGGTAGGTGTGGACGGATAGCACGTCGAGCTCGGCCGCCAGCGGGGCCAGCTTGGTCGTCCACGGGACGTAGTTCTCGCAGAACGTAACCGGCTGCGGCACAGCCTCTCGGACGGTGCGGGCATACTCCACCAGCCGGTCGACCGGCACCAGGTGGTCCGTCCAGTCCACCGACGCCTCGTTCCCGATCGAGACCGCGAAGACCTCCTCGGGGTATTGGCGGGCAAGAGTCACCAGGCGGTCGATCTCCTCCCGGTTCCGCTGGCGGTTGGCGGCCAGCACGGAGGCCGGGTAGACGCCCCCCCAGGGGCACCCCGGGTTGCTGACCTCCGCGCCGATGGCGGCGCCCAGTAGCACCCGAAAGCCGAACCCTTCCCGGCGGATCACCTCCAGCACACGCTCGGCATGGGGACCGGCGTCGTAGAGCCGGAGGTACCTCCAGTGCGGCGCCAGCAGGCCCAGGTCCTGGGATACCTCGTCTGCAGACGGGTAGGTGTTTGTGAGCGGCGACTGCCCCTCTCGGTATCCCGAGTAGCAGATCGCCGGGCCGTACTCGATCCCGAGTGCGTCGAGTGTCATGGATCGCCTCAGGCGAATTTGAAGGTGCCGTCTTTATCCCAGAGGCCCCAGGTCGCGCCGACGTCGCCCTCGGCACTCACCTTCCAGGCCTCATCGAAGGCAGAGAAGTAGAAGATGTCGATCCCATCCTCCTCCGCCCACTGGTAGGTCCGGACGAAGTACTCCATCGCGTTCTCGATGCTCGGCTCGGCGGCATGGAACGGCGTCCCAGATGTGGGCCAGCCCGTCTCGCTGATGATGACCTTCTTCCCGCCAGCCACCTTCTGCGCGCGTCGGTACATCTCCTTCATGTAAAGCAGCGCATACTCGGCCGGGCAGCTCTCCCAGTACGGGTAGCAGTTGACCAGGAGCACGTCCACCGCCTCAGCAATGGCGGGGTGCAACTCGAAGAGATAGTAGGCATCGACGAAGCTGACAGGGACATCCGGGACAGCCTCCTTCGCACGGGCGATGTAGTCGAGAAGCTGCTTCTCCGAGATGTCTTCCCGGAGCATGTTCTCGTTGCCGACGGCCAGGATGTCGGCGTGACCAGCCTGCGCGATCTCGATGCCACTCGCCAGCTGGCGCTCGTTGGCGTCGAGGTCCGAGTCGAGGTGAACGCCCACCATGGTCTGTATGCCACGCTCGTGTGCGATTCGAGGGATGTGCTCGTGGCCCTCGATGCTCGAGAACGTCCGGATCCAGCGGACGTACGGCTCGATGATGGCAAGCCGCTGGCGGATCTGCACCTCCGAGATCTCGACGCCCGGTGCCTGCCCCTCCAGGTACGGGCTGAAGGCGATGCCGTGGATCGAGCGCTCCAGCGTTTGGCGTACCAGCGAGGCCTGCTCGGAGGCTGGCCGTGTCGAGACATCGAGGCCCGGGACCCGAACCCAGGCAGGCACGTGGTACCCCGAGCCACGCTCGTCTCCAAGCGTGTGGGAAGGCGGAACGGGAGTCGGTCTGGACACGGGCGAGGAGGGGGAGCGACTCAGCCCGCTGGCAGGCGCCAGCGGGGCCCGTCGGAGCGGGTGAGGAAACGGAAGGCCGAGCGCACGACGGGACGCTGAAAAGCTTTTCAGCTGGGCGAGTTTAGACGCGCCCTCCGCATGGATGCAACCGAAGCGCCCGCTGGCGATGGCCACCGGGGCTAAGCGCCTCCGTCTTGTGTGTCTAGCAGGACGAAGCCGACCACCGAGCCGCCAGCGGTGCGCCGACTCCAGGGCCGCCTGGGACCGCTGGCGGAGCTAGTACACCGACTCCGTGGCGTTCGTCCGGTTCAGGAACACCTGCGTGAACAGGAACAGCACCGCGAAGATGACCATCGAGAGCGCCGCCGCCCACCCGAACCGGTACATCGAGAACGCCGCCTCGTAGACGTAGCTGACCAGGATGTGCGTCTGGTCGTTCGGCTCGCCGCCGTTCGAGACCAGCCACACCACGTTGATGTTGTTGAACGTCCAGATGGTGCCCAGCGTGACGGCCGGGATCATGACCGGCTTCAGGAGCGGTGCCGTAATCGTGCGGAACTGCGTCCACGCGCTGGCGCCGTCGACCTCCGCGGCCTCGTAGAGCTCGCCCGGGATGGACTGGAGGCCGCCGAGCGCGATCACCATCATGAAGGGGAAGCCGAGCCAGATGTTCGTCATGATGGCTGCGCCGAACGCCATGATTGGGTCGGTGAGCCACGCCACGGCGCTGCCGCCCAGCCCCTCGATCAGCAGGTTGACGGCGCCGAACTCGAAGTTGAACATCCCGCGCCACGTCAGCGCCGTGATGTACTGCGGCACCGCCCACGGCAGGATGAGCAGCACCCGCCACGCGCTCTTCCCCTTGATAAACGACTGGTGCAGGATCACCGCCAAAAACACCCCCAGGCCGACGTGGAACACGACGTTGACCAGCGTCCAGATGATCGTCTTGAGGAAGACGGCCCAGAACGCCGGCTCGGCGAACACCGCCACGTACTGGCCCAGCCCCACGACCTCCCAGTCGCGGAGCGTGTAGATGTTCATGTTGCTGAACGAGATCGCCACGTTGTAAACGAACGGGAACGCGACGACGGCCAGCACCACGACCGCTGTGGGGCCGAGGAGCCCGAACAGGAAGATCCGTCGGCGCCAGGCCTCGGAGAACCGCCCGCTGGCGGGCTCGGTCGCGATCGTCGAGGCCTCGATGGCCATCGCGTCGTTCGGGGCGTTCAGCATGGGCGGAGTGTTTCGTGTTGCGTGTTCTCCCGCGCGTGGCACCATCCACGCAACACGGGACGCGCAACAGCTAGTTCAAGAACGTGTCGGCGATGCGCTTCTCGGCTTGCTCCTGCATGAGGCGAGCGCCCTCCTCGGCGGTGACCTGCCCGTTCATGACGAGCTGGTAGGGGCCGCGCATGGCGTCCCAGATCTGGCGCATCTGTGGCTGGGTCGGCATCGGGAGGGACTGCTCGACTTGGGCGAGGCTCTGCGTGAGCGTCTCGCTGGACGTCATCACGTCCGACTGGCGGACCGCCTCGCGAACCGGGATGGTGGCAATCGTACGCGCCATCTCAGCCTGCATGGCATCGTCGGTGAGCAGCCGAAGCACCCCGAGCACCGCCGGCAGCTTCCAATCGGGGACGGCCGGGTTGAGGGAGTAGGCCTTGGCCGCCGCCATCGGACGGGCATAGAGGCCCGTTTCCTCGTTGAGGGGGAGCGGGGTGAGCTGCGCGTCGACGCCCGCGTCGCGGTAGCCGGCCCAGCTCCACGGCCCGTTGATGGTGGCGGCCGCGTACTCGTCGCGGAAGAGCGTGTTGGCCGTCTCGTAGTCGGCCTCGGCGGGGATCGCACCGTATCGGTCACGGAGGTCCAACACGTACTGGATGGCGGCCACCGTCTCGGGCGTATCGAGCGTCGGGTTGCCCTCGTCGTCCATGACCCAGCCGCCGTAGGAGGTCAGGAAGGGGATGAAGAAAAACGGCTCGGTGTAGTTCCAGACGATGGCGTACTGGTCGGGATCGCCGTCACCATCGAGGTCGCGCGTGAGCGCGGGGCCGAGCTCTGCGAGCTCGTCGAGTGTCTCGGGAGGCTCCGGCAGCAGCGCCGGGTTGTACACGAAGGTGAGGTGGTTACCGATCTGGTCCGCCAGTCCGTACACCTTGCCCTCGTACATCACCCGCCCGTCCTCCGAGAAGCCCGCCAGGTACTCCGGGTCCATGAGATCATCGAGGGGCCGGATGGTCTCGGTGATGCCGAGCGTCCCCATGTTGTCGGCAGGGCCGAAGATGAGGTCCGGCCCCTTCCCCCCAATCGCCGCGAAGATGTAGTGGTTGCGCAGCTCCTCGGTCTCCTTGTACAGGACGTCGAGTTGCACGGTGTCCTGGCGCGCGTTGTAGGCTGCCACCCAGTCCTCCAGGAACTCGCGCTCGGCGGCGTCCTTCTGGTGCCAGATGGTCACCACGGTGGGCTCACCCGCTGGCGGCGGTCCTTCGACGCCGGCGCATCCGCTGGCGACGAGCGCCAGCAGGACGAGGGAGAAAACGAACGCGCGTAGGGTGGTCATGGCGAATCGGTCGCAGTGAGGGCGTCGTCGATCCACTCGCGGGCGACGGGCACGAGGGGCTCGTCCGACCGTCCGGAGCCCTGGGCGAACGAGACCGCCTGGCGGTAGACCGCCTCGGCCTGATCGGGGGCACCGTCTTGAGCGTACGAGACGGCCGTCTGGAGCATCTGGAAGAGCACGATGCCTCCGGGATCGAACGCTGAGGTCCGGGCCGCGGGGTCGCGGTCGGCATCCGTCACCGCAGGACCGGCGAACGCCGCCGGGTCGAGCCCTCGGAACGAATCGGCCGCCGCGCCCGCATCGAACGACGCGGGTCCGGGCGCCAGCAGGGCGCCTCGATCCACCACGCCGCCCTTGGTCCCGAGGACGAGCGGGTTCAGCGTGATGGCGCCGACGACGGGGCGATCGCGTGTGAGCCACCCGTCCACGACGGCATCCGCGAGCGTGTAGAGGCGCCCATCCGAGGTGTCGCTGCTCCCTCGCGGGTCGACGCGCGGCTCGAACCGACGCGCATCGTCAGGGACCGGAAGGCCGGCCGCCTCCAGGCTGGCGACGAGATCCACGCCATCGAGGAGAGCGACGGGCACCGTCGTCACGTCCGGGCGGAGGCCGTCGGCCACCTGGAGGGTGCGGATCGCGGCTCCGTCGCGAACCCCGTTGGCAAGAAGGATGGCATCCCGCGGCGCGGCGCGGAGCGTCCACGCGGCGAACGCCTGCATCGGCGGCGCCCAGAAGCCGGCCCGGTCCAGCGCCAGCAGGGCCTCGGCCTCACGGTCCTGGTGGCCCGAGCGGGCGGCGTGGGTCCAGACTCCGAGCCAGACGTTCCCGTCGTCGGGTGCGCAGCGGACGGCCTGGTCCAGGACCTCGGAGGCGCTACCAGGATCTGCATCGCCTTGGATTGAGGCGAGGGTCAGCAGTGCAGGAACGTGGCACGGATCCTCATCCACGACCCCGACGGCCTGGCCCATCGCGTCAGAGATCAGGCCGTCATCTGCGCGGTCTTGCCCGATACGCCAGAGCACGTCCGCCAGCAGCGCTCTGAGGTCCGCATCCTCCGGCTCGGCTGCCGCGGCTCGCTGCGCGATGGCGAGTGCCTCGGCCATGCGGTTCTGGCTGTAGAGAACGCGCGCGCTGTCCGCTGGCGGCACCTGGGCCGCGACCGGGACTGCGAGAGCGAGGAGGAGGAGCAGACGCACGGGCTATTCGTCGAGGCCACCGGGGCGGACATCGTCGGGGCTCGCCGGACGATACACGACGGCGGTTCGCGGCGGCACGCGGAGACCGTAGATCGCCCGGTCCTCTTCGACGATGACCATGAGGCCGGGGACGTCCACGCCGGGCCGCGAGGCCATGACGGGCGTCAGCGGATCTGGCGTTCCAGGCATCGGGAGGAAGGCCGGCGTATCCCCCGCGTTCAGGGCGACGACGCGGCGCTCGCCGCCGTGCTCGCGCACGAACGCGAGGGCGCGCCCGCTGGCGGCCAGCGTCGTGAGGTCTCCGCGACGCAGGACCAGGTCGGACCGGCGCATCGCGATGGCACGCTGGTAGAACGCGAACAGTATCGCGTCGAAGGCCACCGGGTCCGGGTCTCGGCTCAGGCCGCGAGGCGCGTGCGACTCCGGCTCGTACGTCGAGTCCGGCCACACCATCGGCTTGCGGTCGTCGGGGTCGTCGCCGCCCCACATGCCGGCCTCGTCGCCGTAGTAGACGTGGGGGGCGCCTGGCATCGCCATCTGGAAGAGGACGATCGCGCGCTGCATCTGGCGCTCCTCCGCGTTCGGTGCGCGCACCAGGTACGCGGTCGTGTCGCGAGGTCCCGCCAGCCGGTCGAAGTTGGCGCCGAGCGGGCCGTTGACGATCATCGACGCCAGCCGGTCGGTGTCGTGGCTGGCGATCACGTTCATCAGCGCCGGCCGCGTGGCATCCTCGAAGGCCGCGAACCGCTCGGTCGCCTCGTCCGCGAACGTGCTGGCGTCGGTCCGGGCGTCGAAGGCCCAGGCGTCGAGCGGGATCGCGAGCGCGTGGTAGTTCATGGCCGAGTGGAAGCCCGTCTCGACGAGGTACTCGCTGGTGTCGCTCCACTTCTCCGCGATGGTGACGGCCTCCGGGTTGATCTCCCGGACGAGTGCGTTCCAGTCTCGCCAGAATCCGTTGGGCACTTCGTCGGCCACGTCCAGGCGCCAGCCGTCGATCCCGTCCGACGGGTCGCCGTCGCCGTTGGGGTCCATCCAGCGCCGCGTGGCGTCGAACACATGCGCCTTGACGCCAGGGTGCAGGTCGGTGCCGTCGGCGTTGTTCGAGAGAACCGC
>JBCDLV010000017.1:0-22031 GCA_038744895.1 Bacteroidota bacterium
ATGGCGAATGCGGTCGCCAGAGCCGGACGTCAGCACCGACGACCGGTAGCCTGCTTGCGCGTACCGCCTGCTGAGCGACTGAGCGGCATCGCGGGAGGCCGTGGAGTAGACCACGAGCGTCCACCCGCTGGCGCCGGCCTCAACCGGCTCCCTGCCGGACAGCGCGGAGGCCTCGGCCGCGTCGAGGTTCGCCAGGACAGGGGGCAGGATGGCCGCGGCCCTCGCTGGCGTCTCAGAGGAAGCCTCTCGCGAGGGCGCACGAGGAGCCTCCTCCGTGCGTGGGCTCTCGGTCGGCACGATGGCCGACGGACTCGGCGGCCCCGCACTGCGGGCCTCCGGCGGCGGGAGGTCCGCAGACGCCTCCGCATCCTCCGAGGACGGCTCCGCTGGCGCGGATCCATCTTCAACGTCGAGACCCACTAGCGCAGAGTCGACGAGCGATTCGGTCGCTGCCGCGATGGGCTGGAGCACGCCATCGGCCGCGGAGGATGCGCCGACCGGCTGGCGGCTGTCTACAAGCGTCGGCGAGCTGTCGAAGAACGCCCGGAACTGCGGGACGAGGAACCAAGTCGCCACCGCTGCGAGCGCCAGCAGGAGAACCAAGACGAAGAGCCATAAGCCCCAGCGCCGCCGGGGCGCCTCGTCGGCTTCGTGCGTGACCGGCGGCTCGACCGGCTGGGCGACCATCGCGGGGGTAACACGTTCGACGGGAACCACAGCCGGCGTCGCGAGCGCCTGGTTCATCTCCTCCTCCGGCGTCACCGCCGAGGACACCACCGAGTAGTCTGCGTCTTCGATGGGAGCCGATGCCTCGGTGAACGACCCGGCCAGCGCAGAGGGCATCGGTGCCGTCCAATCGGTGTCGGCCGCGACGATCGGGGATGGTGGCTGAATGCCCTCGTGAGACGTCACGCCGGGCGTTACGTGCATGACATCGTCGAACGCCTCGCCGAGCGCGTCGTCATCGACGCCGGTGCCTGCAAATGAGGCTTCCGGCTCTACATCGGCGCCGGGCGAGTCGGGAAGCGGAGCCGGGCTCTGGGGAGGCTCGGTCGCAGTACGCGGCAGCTCGGCCTCCGGCGTCACGTCGCGAGGGACGGACACCACCGGGGGCAGGTCCGGACGCGCATTGTCTACGGGCTCGTCCGCCTGGGGAACCACTCCGACGACATCCGCTGGCGAGTCAGAGGGGGGCTCGACGTCCGTCGGCAGCCCCGAGTCATCCGCTGGCGATGCGGTGGAGAACGGCGGAGACTCGTCGCCGGCCATCAGCGAGAACGCCGTACCGGGCGCAATCGGCTCGTACGGCACAGGTCTGGGTGAGACTGGGGCAGACGGAACTGGCTGCTGGGCGCCTGGGGCTGCATCCTCGTTCGTATCCGCAGAGGTGTCAGAGGCCGGATTCGGCGACCGCGGCATACGCTCGCTCTCGTCCGACGGGCCGCTCGCGTCGGCGGGCTCCGCTGGCGAAGGGGGTGTCGCTGGTGCGACGGGCGCTGCTGGCGCAGGCGGCGTTGCGTCGGGGGACGTCTTTGGCGGCTGGGCAGGCGGAGACTCGGAGGCCCCTGTGCCAACAGGGCTGAGCCCTTCGTAGGTGCGGTTCACGGCCGCCAGCAGGTCGGCCTCGACGCCGAGGAGGATCCCACCGCTGGTCCGCCGGAGCAGCCCGACGCCGGGGAGACGCACCTCACCCGTGGCCGCCAGCCGGGCCTCGATCTGGTCCATGGCCCGCGTGTACTCGGCCTCCGCGCGGTCGGCCGGAAGCTCCATGATGTCGGCGAACGAGGGCGCCAGGGATGCGTGGCCGGGACCCGTCTCGGAGAGCGTGATCGTCTCGCCGGGCGGCAGGAGCACGCGCGTGCCGTCGGGTTTCTCCTCGACGCGGGCCGAGACGTGCTGTCGAGACAGGGTGCCCAGGCCCGGAAGCGGTGCGGGCTCGCTGTCCATGAGGCGCGAGCGGATGGCGGCAGCGACGGCGTCGAGCGGTGTCACGGCAGGGGCGGAAAGATGGCCGGAAGGTAGGGCGTCACCGGGAGAACCGGAGGCCGAGGAGTACCGTGAACGGAGGCTCCGGAGAGCCGGGCCAGCGCTCGGCCTCGCCGACCAGGCGCTCGCCTCGGAGCACGACGGAGAACGGGCCGGAGAGATCGTATCGAGCGTCGAGGCTCAGCACCCCCCACGCCGGCGCGTCGTCGCTGCCCACGCGGTCGAGCGGCCGCGCGCTCTCAGCGGCGGCGGCGAGCCCGACGCGGCCACGTCCACCGGCGAATGGGACCTGGAGCCCCGCATGTCCTACGACGGGCGCGAAGAAGGGGACCTCGGCGGACCCATCGGCATCCGCGATGCGGACCTCGACGCCAGCGGAGGCAGAAATCCCTGAGGGGAGGTCGACGACGGCGTCTCCGCCGGCACCGACGGCGGTGACGTCAAACACCGCGGGTGCGAACTGGCCGCCCGCGGCGTCGAACACTAGGTAGGTCGGCGCCCGGAACGCGAGCCCGTAGGCTCGGAGGCGTGCCGCTCCCGGTCGAAGCTCCAGTCCGGCCCGTGCGTCGATGGGCAGCACATCCGGAAACACGAGCGGATCGGAAAAGACGAACGGGTTCGTCCCGGCGAGGTCCGCGAGAGAGCGGACGGCGATGTGCGGGTCGTTCTGGACGAACAGGCGGCCAGCGCCGAACGGCACGGAGAGGTCCAGGATGGGCCCGGCCGTCTGGGCATCCGCGGAGGCCGCCGCGCCATCCACGTCGAGCGTGAGCGCACGGGCGCCGACCGCAACGCGGAGCCCGCCCTCCTGGCCGAACACGATCGCCATCCCGCCTGCCCCGTAGCGGACATCGGTTCCGAGGCCACCGGAGCCTGCCGCCCCGCCAGCGGCGTCGAGACGCACCCGGTTGCCGAGAAATCCGAGGCGCCCCTCGATGTCGATGCGCCCCTCTGTCGACTCGGGCTCTGAGTCATCGGCGCGGCCGAGGCTGCTTTGCTGGTACGTGCCAGACAGCGCGTAGCGAACGGCTCCGAGGCCCTCGACGCCGGCTTCCACGCCAGCGGAGCGGCGGACCCGGCGCGCGTCGTTGAACTCCGCTGGCGTGGTGTAGCCATCGATCAGCCCGAACGCCTCCAGGCGAATCCGTCCGGGAGAGAAGGAGCGCCCGCCTGCGCGCACATGGAGCCGGTCGAATGCGACTCGCCGGCTGGTCTCGCCGATGCCGTCGTAGTCGGCGTCGACGTAGAACTCGCCCGCGGCGCCGATGCCGGACGCGTCCAAACGGCCGTAGCGGGAGACGTAGGCGCCAGCGCCTCCCTCCGCGCGGAAGCGTCGCGCCAGCCGGTCGTCGGGGTCAGGCTCTGCTGGCGGCGCCAGGACGAGCAGGGGGATGGTGCGTAGGTCTGGGGCGAACGGCTGCTCGACGGGCTGGCGGTCCTCGGGGACCACATAGGTCCGAGGCGGAGGCCCAAACCCAGAGAGCGGCTGGCGCTCGATGTCGGGGAGGCTGACGGCGATGGTGCCCCGACTCTCGAACACGCGAGGGGTGAGACTGGGGAGCCGGTCGCCGCTGTCGTCAGGCTGTGCGAACGCGAGGGCTGGCAACAGGCCGAGGAGCGCGGCGAGAGCCGCTCGAAGCGAGCGCGCCATGACGGCAGAAGAGGCTGTGGGGTGCACGTCGTTCATGGCGCGTCCTCAGGAGGGGAACCGGGAGCGAGGTCGGGCCGCTGCTCGCGGACCGCGGGTGCCGCGGGTGCGTCGGGGTAACGCTGAAGGAGCAGGCGCAGTCGGTCGTCGGCTTCGTCGGGGCGTCCGAGTGCGCGAAGGGCTTGGGCTTCGATCACGAGGGCATCGGCCGCGCGTTCCTCGTCGGTCGGGTAGCGCGAGACGAGCAGGGCAGCCGCGGCGCGCGCGCCGTCGAGGTCACCGGACGCGAACAGGGCGTCTGCCAGCCGAAGCTGAGCCTCGGCTGCCAGCGGGCCGTCGGGAGCCCGCGCCAGAAGCCGTCGGAGTGTGCGGATGGCATCTGGACGCCGCCCGAGAGAAGCGTAGGCCCCGGCGAGCGCTAGCAGGGCGTCGGCTTCGAGGTCTGGCGGCGGCGAGCCCGCGAGGGTCTCTTCGAGGAACACCACGGCTACAGAGTCCTCCCCGGCGACGAGGGCCACCTGGGCGCGTGCGTAGCGCAGCCGGCTTCGTGCCTCGACATCCCCGAGCCGCCCGTCCACCTCTCGGAAGACGATGTCGATCTCCTCGCCGCGGTCTTGTTGGTCCAGCACGTCGGCGAGCCCGCCGAACGCGTCGGCCGTCAACGGACTAGACGGGTACCGGTCGAGCACACGGCGGTACGTCGCCTCTGCACGCGGTAGGTCGCCCTGGTTGGTGCGCACGTCGGCGATGCCGAGCAGCGCAGCCGGTGCCGCTGGCGACGACGGGCGCTCCTGGAGCAGGCGCTCGTAGGACGCTACGGCCAGGCTGTCTTCGCCACGAGCCGACCGAAGCGCGCCCTGCGCCAGCAGGGACTGGGCGTAGAGCTCAGACTGCGGGTACTCGCGCAGGATGCGGTCGTACGTGGCGATGGCGTCGTCGCCACGCCCTTCGCGGCCGAAGGCTTGGGCCGTCTGGTACAGTGCGTAGTCCCCGCCCTGGCGATCCGGCGTGGCACTGGGAACCCGGGCATACACCAGGCGCGCCTCCTGGTACCGGCCGAGCACGGAGTAGGCATCGCCCAGACGGAGCAGGGCATCGGCGTAGTAGGGCACCAGTTCGCCGGACCGGGTATAGGCCGACAGGAACCGCTCGAAGGCATCAGCCGCACGAGCGTAGTCGCGCCGTCGGAAGTAGGTCCATGCCAGCACGTACCGGGCCGCGTCGGAGCGCGCGTGCCCTGGATAGCCCCGGAGGAAGTCGGCGAGGATCTCCTCGGCGCGGGCATACTCGCGGTTCAAGAAGGCGCTTTCGCCCGCCCAGAAGAGGGCCTCGCCCGCGCGCGGGCCCGCCGGGTCGGAGGCGGCGACGCGGATCAGCGCAATGATCGCATCGGCGTAGCGTCCGTCGCGAAAGATGGCGTAGGCATCCTGGAAGGCCACTTCGGCACGGGTCCCGGCGGTCGCGGTCCCGAGCGTCTCCGCTAGCTGGAATGCTTCTCGGGCTCGTCCTGGCTGGTTGTTGGATGCGTACGCCTCGCCGAGCATGCGGGCGGCCTCGCCCGCGTACGGGCCGCGCGGGTTGAGGTCGATCAGCGTCCGCAGCGAGGACGCGGCCTCGGCATACTGGCGCCGCTCGTAGCGCAGCACGCCGAGTTCCAGGAGCGCGGCTTCCGCGTAGCCTCCGTCGGGTCGCCGGTCGTACGTCTCCTGGAAGCGGTCCGCCGCCTCGCCGAGCCGCCCGGTGGCCTTCAGCGCGATGCCTTCGTAGTACCGCGCCTCATGGGCGACAGCGTCATCCTCCGGTTCCGTGCGCCCGGCATAGGCCACCCGGAAGAGGTCGATGGATGTCGACGGCTCCCCGAGCATCAAGAGCGCCCGCCCTCGGGCCAGCGCAGCACGGCGCGCGAAGCGGCTGTCGGCGGAGACCTCGGCGAGCGCCTCCTCGGCGCGACGGGCGTCTCCGAGGCGGAGACGGGACTCGCCGGAGAGAAGGGCTGCCCGGTCCGCGCCGTCTCGGTCCAGCGTCGGGCGTCGGCGGTCTGCCTCGTCGGCTCCCTGCGCCAGTTGGCCCGCTCGGACGAGCGACTCGGCCAGGGCGAGCCCCGCCTGTGCATTCTCAGGAGAGGCCGGGTAGCGGGCCTGGAGTCGCGAGAAGGCGCCAGCGGAGCGCTCCCACCGTTGCCCATTCAGGTGAAGCGTGCCAAGCGCGTACAGGGCCGCTGGCGCTGTGGGCGTCTCGTCCTGGGCGGCTCGCTCGAAGGCTGCGACCGCGGCATCGGTACGCCCCTGGCGACGGTGCGTCAGCCCGAGGAGGTACGCCGCTTCCGCCAGCAGGGCTGGAGGGCCGGGGCGGGCCAGCGCGGCGTTGAGGGCATCCTCCGCGCGCTCGTCGTCGCCGCGGGCGAAGTAGTAGCGGCCGAGCGCGAGCCGGGCGCTGGCTGCGAGGGGGTGACCGGGGAAGTCGGTCTCGAACTGCCCGAAGAGCGCCGCGGCGAGGACAGGGTCGTCGGAGAGCAGGGCCGCGTCGGCACGGTAGTACAGGGCCTCGGCCACACGCAGATGACGCGGATGCCGGTCGAGGAAGCGCGCGAAGGCCCGCTCGGCGGGTCCGTAGAGGTCGCCGTCATAGAGCGACCGAGCCTCGTCGAACACGACCTCGGCAGGAACTGGGCTCAGATCCAGAGAGGCGCCCGGCGTTTGGGCCGAGAGGGGAGAGGCCGCCCAGACGAGGGCAGTCAAGAGAAGAGAGGCGAACGCGCGGGGCGCGTCGCACGACCGGAGGGGCATGGGGGGACGGGGTCCGGCGAAGGGCCAATCTACGGGACACGGCTTGCGTGTCCGGACTGAGAAACAAAGGGGGGGCACCGGTTCGTACCCAGGACCTCAATCCCTTCGACTCACCGTTTCCATGGCCGACGACACGAAGACTCCTGACGCAGACCCGAAAGACACGTCCGCAGAGGGCGCAACCGAGACCCCATCCCCCGATGCCTCCGTGGAACCGGTTGCCCAAGAGGTGGCTGCCGCTGCGAAGCCGATCTCGGTGCCTCCGCCGCTCCCGTCCGACTACGAGATGCCGGACGATTATGCCAGCCAGGACACCATCGGCCAACTCAAGGACTGGGTCGTTGCGAACCCGGGGCTCGCGGTGGTCGGCGCTGCTGGCGTTGGGCTCCTGGTCGGGCGCCTCGTGACGGCGCTGTTCCCAGATCCAGACCCGCCGTCTCTGGCCGATCGCGTCGAGGAGCGCGCACGCCAGCTCCAAAAAGAGGCCAAGCGCCACGGTACGAAGGCCCGCGGAGAGATCGCCAGCTTCGCCTCTGACGCTGGCGATACGCTCCAGGAAAAGCTGCACCATGCCGCAGACGCTCTCAAGGATGCCGCCGACACTGCGGGTGACGCTGCCGAGGATGGGTACGAGAAAACGAAAGACCTCGCCGAAACCATCGCAGATGCGGCCAAAGTGGCTGTGACGGGCGTGCTGGCCTCGAAAATCGACGATTGGGTCGGGAAGGTCCGGGACTAACTTGGAGGCCTAGACTGTGCGGGGGCGCTCTCCGGGGCGCCCCCTCTTCTGTGCGCTCGCCACCGATCTCATGTCCGCTCTCGTCGTCGGAACCGTTGCCTTCGACACCGTCGAGACCCCGTTCGGGCGGGCCGAGCGGATCCTTGGAGGCTCCGCGACCTACGCCGCACTCGCGGCGAGGGTACTGGACGCGCCGGTCCACCTCAGCGCCGTCGTCGGCGGCGATTTCCCCGACGAGCATGTCGAGGCACTCGTCAGCCGGGGCGTCGATATCGAGGGGCTGGTCCGGGATCCTGAGGGAGAGACGTTCTTCTGGGCAGGCCGATACCACTACGATCTCAACACGCGCGACACGCTGGCGACGCACCTCAACGTGCTCGCCACGTTCTCGCCCGAGCTTCCCGACGCGTATCGGCATCCTGGGGTCGTCTGCCTCGGCAACCTCGACCCATCGATCCAGTCGTCTGTGATCGACCAGACGGAGGACGGCTCTCCGCTGGTGATCGCGGACACCATGAACTTCTGGATCGACAACACGGCCGATGCGCTCACGGAGACGCTCTCGCGCGTTGACGTGCTGGTCATCAACGACGAGGAAGCGCGGCAGCTGTCGGGAGAGGCGAACCTCGTTCGCGCAGCTCGTGCGATCCGGGCGACCGGCCCGAGCACGCTCATCGTCAAGAAGGGCGAGCACGGTGCGCTGCTGTTTTGCGGCGACGACGTGTTCTCTGCGCCCGCCTATCCACTGGAAGACGTCGTCGACCCCACCGGCGCGGGCGACACCTTCCTGGGAGGCTTCGCCGGCCACCTGGTGCGCACGGGACGGCAGGACCCCGAGACGATGCGTCAGGCCGTCGTCATCGGCAGTGCGTTGGCGTCATTCGTGGTGGAGGCGTTCGGCCCCGAGCGGCTGCTGAGCGTCACCGCCGACGACCTCCACCAGCGGGTCGAGGCCTTCCGCCGGTTGTCGGCCGTGCCCGTCATCGTGCCTGCGTAGCGCTCCGCTGGCGCGGGATGCATGCCCTGTGCAGCATGCACCCTCGGCCGAGATCCCGGAGCGGGCCTGGTCGGAAGAACTAGCGCGAGGCGCGCTGAGCGTACTGGTTGAAGAGGGCCGCCTGCGCTTCGAACACCCACTGGTTCATGATCGTGGTCTCCGAGACGGAGACGGTGCCGCTCATGCGCCGCGCGTCGCTCGGGCTCCACTGCGCGATCTGCTCCAGGGTGGTGACGCCGGCTTCGTAGAGGAGCCGCTGGGTGTCGGCGTCGATGGTCGAGACGATCGTCAGGTCGTCTGCCCCCTCGGGGGCGGCCATCGGGGCAGGCTGCGGATCGCCAGCGGGGTCAGCGCCGGCCTCTGCCGGAGGTGCCGCTGGCACCTGCTCGGGCGCCGACGCCATCGCGTCCAAGTCGATGAGTCCGTCTGAAGGGTTCGGTGCGGCTGGCGTCTTCGCCTTGGCGGCTTTGCTCGGAATCAGGTCGCTGACGTTCATCGCCTGCGGAGCGAACTCGTACGGTCGTGCGACCCACGCGGAGTCCGCTGGCGGTGCGGGCTCTGCGGGCTTGTCCTCGGGAGCCATCTCTGGCGCAGAGGTCCTGCGGAGAGCCGGCGCCTCAACCTGGACAGGGGACTCCGCAGTGGGAGCCTCGGCCAGGTCTTGCGTGGAGAGCGACGGTGCCGCTGCGAAGGCAGGAGCAGCCGGCTCGCCAATCGGTGTGGGCTCCGCTGGCGAGTCGGGGACGGTACGTGGCGCGGCTGTGTCGTGGGCCGCCGCGGCGTCCTGGGGTGCCACCTCCGCCTCCGGGATAGGAGCGGCCTCCGACGGCTTGGCAACCGGATTCCACGACTCGAAGATGTCCGACGAGATCGCACCATCCCCGCGTGCGATGTCGGTAGGTGCCTCGTCTGAGGCCGAGGCGTCTCCGAAGGCGACCTCCTCGAAGAGTGGGCGGGAGTCCGAGACCTCAGAGGCTGACGTCTCTTCGGCAGGCGTGTCGTCTGCCTCGATCTCGACGCGCGGTGGCGGGGCGAACGACTGGGAGAAGGATTCGACGAATGCGGGCTCCTGCGTATCTGGCACCGGGCCCATCGCGGTGTCGGCGGGCTCTGCTGTGCCGGCAGGAATGGACGCGTCAGGTGCCGGGGGCATCGCCTCGGCCCGGATCTCGTCGAAGCTGACGTCGCCGAAGGTGTCACTCGCAAACGGGTTCGAGGTACTCGCGTCGGCGGCCGCCAGCGGGGCGGGTTCGCCCTCGCCTGCGGGTTCACCATAGGGCGTCTGGGCGTACGGTGCGTCGCCGTACGGCTGCGTCTCCATTGCGGCGCTCTGGATCGGAGCTGCGGCCTCCTGCTCGAACGAGTGGTCCTGAACGCGAACGTCGTCCGACGGAGCCTCTGAGAAGCCGCCAGCGGGCGTCGCATCCTCGAAGGTGATGTCCGCAAACGTCGCGTCTTGGACAGGAGACCCCTGCATCGGCATCTCCTCGAAGACCGGGCTTGAGGAGATGCGGTCATCCTCAGAAGCACGCGCGTCCTGAGCCGTGTGGGGTGCTTCCGACCCGCCCGCTGGCGGTAGAGCCTCCATGGGGGGCGCTGCGCCTGTGAGCGATCCGAGCTGATTTCGAACCTGCGCCAGCTCGTGGTCGCGACGCTGGATCTCATGGCGAAGCTCGTTGCGGAGCCCCTCCACCTGCGACTGCTGGGAGTCCACGGAGTGGCGAACGTCGTCCAGCTTCTGAATCAGCAGCTGGCGTTGGGTTTCCCCCTGGACGCGTTGCTCGGCGAGGGCGCGCTCGATCTGGCCTCCGATCGAGACGAGTTCCTCCGCGATGCCGGAGGCATTGGCATCCGGCTGCGATGCGGACTCCTCGGCCCGCTTGCGGAAGAAGAAGAACGTCACGCCGCCGCCGATGAGGGCGGCGAGGACGAGGGCGATAGTGATTCCGACGGGCGACATGAGCTTACTCGGAGAGTACCTGGAGAGCGTTTGGGCCGGTGCCCGAACGCACCTGGAGCCGGCCTGCTTCGACAGCGTCGTCGAAGAGCCGTTCGACAAGGGCGCCGCGTGCGGCGGCGAGGGTGGGGTCTGGAGAGGTCACAGCCACCCGGAAGGTGTCTGGATTCCACATGAACCGACTCGCCATCCTGTAAACATAGGACCGGAGGGTCGGTTCGAGGCGTGCGCTTTCGTCGCCGAACCCATGCTGGACAGCGTCGAGAAGATGACCCAACTCGGTCTCTAGCGGGGCGTCGCTGGAGGCTTCGAGGCGGGTGATGAGGGCGACGGGAATGGGCTGCGGCTCCGCGGAGAACGACGATGCGGCGGCGACTCCGCCTGGAATGCCGGCCTCTCCATCTGGATCAGACCCGCTGGCGGGTCCGTCCACCCCAGCAGCGGGAGGGAGAGGTGCCTCGGCCGCCGGGGCGGTGTCAGGAGACAGGAGCAGCACGCTCAGGACCAAGCAGGCGAAAGACAGGGCGCCGATCACGAGGACAGCCGTGCTCGAAAAGACAGGGGTGGGCGAGGTCACAGCGTCCGGCCTCGGTGCGTCTGAGGGGTCTCCGACCTCCGTTCCCGGGCGCACGTCGGGTTGTGCGCTCAGTGGGGAGAAGGAATCCGATGGAGGTAGCTCGGTAACGGGCACGAAGCCAGAGAGCCAATCAAGGCGCAAAATGGGAACGCTGCGTGCTCGTGCAATCGCCGTGCCGGGCCACGGAAGTCCCTTCGGATCCAGCAGGTACGCGGGTATCTTCTGCGGCCGTGTACCGACCGACCCTCGCGCTCGTCGCCGTCCTAGCCGTGGGCCTCGCCTACGGCTTAGCCGCGTGTGGCGATGCGTCACCGCTCATCGCGGATGCCGACTGGACGTACGTCGGGGATGGGGCGTGCCAGCAGTGCCACTCCGACCTGGCTGCCAGCTATGCCCGCACGGGTATGGGCAAAGCCGTCAGCCTGTTCGACCCGGAAACGGCACCGGAAATCTTCGGCCCGGACGGCACCGGTCCCACGGTCTGTGCCGACGATGGCTACTGCTACCAGCCGTTCGTCCGAGGCGACACGCTCTACCAGCGCGAGACACGCCCCGATACCCCCGGCTACGAGCGCGTTCACGCGGCGAGCCATGTGGTGGGCTCCGGACATGCCACGCGGTCCTACTTCATGGAGGCCGCCAGCGGGGACGGGGACTACCTCACGGAGATGCCGCTCACGTGGTACGTCGAGCGCGAGATCTGGGACCTCTCGCCTGGATACCAGCAGATCAACCGTCGCTTCGACCGGCCGATCACGCTCGATTGCATGACTTGTCACAACGGTCTGCCTGGACACGAGACGAGCCAGAACTTCTACACCGAGGTCCCGCTGGGCATCTCATGCGAGCGGTGCCATGGACCGGGGTCCGCACACGTCGCCGCGTACGAGTCCGGAGGGGCTCCCTCGGATCCCCAGATCGTCAACCCCGCCAGCCTCGACACCGACCTGCAGCTGGACGTGTGCCAGCAGTGCCACCTCACAGGCGAGACGGTCTACGCGCCGGGCGAGGACGCGACTACCTACCGGCCCGGACGCCCGCTGGCGGCGCATCGGTCGGTCTTCGTCACCCGGGTGTCTCTGGAAGACCCCGAGGCCTTCGGCATCGCCAGCCACGCCGAGCGGATGCAACGAAGCGCCTGCTTCACGGAGAGCGTGGGCACGGAGACCCCCTTGACCTGCACGACCTGCCACGACCCCCACGTGGCGACGTCGGAGAAGCCGGCGGACCACTTCAACCAGACATGCCAATCGTGTCACGGCCCAAGTGCTCACCTGGAGGCCTGTTCACGCCCGGAGGTGACCTCCATGGAAGAGTCGGTCTCGGGAGACTGCGTCAGCTGCCACATGCGCAGTGGCGGGACGTCTGACATCCCGCATGTCTCCTTCACGGACCACTGGATCCGCCGAGATCCGCCCCCGCCCACTCAGGGCATCACGACGGGGGATGGCCTCGTCCGTGAGACGCCCTTCCAACTCGTCGAGATGACGGGTGCGGAGACAGAGGGCCCTGAGGCAGAGATCGTCCTGGCCCTGGCCACACTTCACCTCTACGAGACCAAGCACCGCTTGCCCGAGTACCTGCCCGGTATCGCGCGGCGCATTCGCGAGGGGCTGGCCGCTGGCGTCGAGCGCACGGATGCTCGGGTCGGCCTCGGCCGCGCCTTGTTCGAAATGGACTCACTTGCCTCGGCGCAGGAGGTGTTGTCCGAGGCCGTGGCCAGAGACGCGGCGGCTCCGTATGCCCACTTCTGGCTCGGTGTCGTGGAGCAAGCGCGGGGCCGGCACGGGGCCGCGGCGGATGCCCTCCGTGAAGCCGTCCGGCTGGCACCGACGCTCAGCGAGGCGCGCGTGCAGCTGGGGAGTGCCCTCTCCGACGCTGGCCGACTGGACGACGCGGTCGACGCGCTCAGCGCTCTCGTGGAGCGAGACCCGCTGCGGCATCCGAACGCGTGGAACGACCTCGGCTTCGCCCAGCTGCGACTGGGCAACCTCCCCGGGGCGCTGTCGGCGCTTCGCCGCGCGGTCGCGCTGGATCCGCGCCTCGGCCCGGCTCGTGTGAACCTCGGCGCGGCCCTGCTGGCGTCCGGCGACGTGAGCGCTGCGCGCGCGCAGTTCGAAGCGGCTCTCCGAATCAACCCCGACGACCCGGCGGCCCTCGGCAACCTCGGGCTCGTTCTCGCCCAACTCGGCCAGACCCAAGCCGCGCGTGAACGCCTGCAACGTGTTCTGGACCTCGACCCCACCGACGCCCGTGCGCGAGCGGCCCTCGATGCTCTGCCCTGAGCCCGGTTCTCCCACCCCATACGCGACCGACCGGCCGCCCAGCGCACGGCGCGGATCCTCGATGTGCAGCATGGTCAGGGCCGACACCTCGGCTGGATGCATGAGCTTGTCCTCCTGGGTTCAGAGGCTCCGCATCGTCGCAACGATCGTCCCTGACGGTATGTCTTTCGCGTCTCTCAAGCCTAGGCCGCTGGGCCCGCTGGCGTTCATTCTGTGTGCCCTGGCGCTCTCGGCGTGTGGGGGTGGTCCCGCGGATCCCGCCACGGACGACGCTGTGCCTCTGCGTCTCGACCGAGACCAGCCAGAGCGGCTGCTGCGGTCAGTCCTCGGCGCCTACGTCGGCGGCGATCCGTTCGCGGCAGGCCTCGTGTCCGGCGAAGGCGGCGACCTGACCATCCACCCGCCCAAGCTTGGGACAGAGGCGCGTGCCGCGCTCGCCGATGCCAACGGGGACGGCAGCATCGACTGGGACGAACTGGCGGCCATGCTGGAAGCCACCTACGTCACCGCCAGCGGCGTCCCGGAGACGCTGGACGCCCTGCGCCAGCAGGCCGACTTCACCGCTGGCGAGCCCGAGTGGTTCACCGTCGAGGTCGACGGTGTGATGTCCGCAGCGCGACGCCGGATTTCGGTTCCCACGGCGTCGCTGCGCCAAGCGATCGAAGCCTTCCCAGATCGCAATGCGATCGTCTACCCCGCGGGGACCTGGATCATCGGCGAGCATCTCCTGGAGGGTACCGTCGTAGAGACCACCGTCAAGGTGCGCCGCGACGATGGCTTCTGGGACTTCGCCGTGTATGGCCCGGACGGGGCCCTCGCAGAGTCCACACAGACCGAGCCCCGTGCGCTGCGCGTGCCGACGCAGTGCACCGGCTGCCACCTGGGCCGCCGCCTGTTCGAGCCCGAGAAGAGCTACCCTGCCGAGGCCAGTGACGGCCCGTTCGGGCCTCGCGCGATTTACGTACCCGACGAGTGGCGAAGCGCCCCGGCGACCGCTCTCTTCGACGAGCACGCCCGCCGCGACGACGGCGTCCTCGGCCTCTACGCGACGCTCTACACGGGTCGCCTTCTCGCCGAGCGCGAGGCAGGCGCGATTACCCCGGATGACGACGCCCTGCTCATGGCACTCGGGCTGTGACATGGCGTCCGCCCGTCGCGTGCCCGGCCCCGCTGGCGCCAGCCGCTCCCGGCAGGGATCTTCCACCGTCCTGTCTGCTGCTCGCGTGATCTCGACCGTCCGACTCGTCAACGCCGTCTTCTACGCCCATCACGGCGTCATGGAGGAGGAGCATCGCATCGGAGGACGCTACGAGGTCGACGTGGCCATCGGCCTCGATGTCCAGGAGGCGGCCGAGACGGACGACCTCTCCAAAACAGTCGACTACGAGCGGGTGTACGCACTCGTGCGCGACATCGTGACCGGCAACTCGTCGTACCTGATCGAGCGCGTGGCCTGGCGGATCTCGACGGCCGTCGCAGAGGCGTACCCCCACGTCGAGTGGATCGAGGCGACCGTCCGCAAGCCCAACCCGCCTGTCGGTGGCCCCTGCGACCGCGCGGAGGTCACGGTCCGCCAGACGCCTGCGGCGTGAGACGGATCCCCGTCATGGCCTACGTCGGACTCGGGGGAAACCTTGGAGACCGGTTGGCTACCCTCCGCACAGCGGTAGGCCGGCTCGGCGCCAGCGGAGGGATCTCGGTGGAATCCGCCAGCTCGGTGTACGAGACCGAGGCGCTTATCCGCCCAGAGTCCGACCCGCAGCCGCACCACCTCAACGCCGTCGCCGGCCTACGCACGGGGCTGCCCCCGCTGGCGTTGCTGGACCTCTTCAAGCGCCTGGAGGTCGAGGCCGGCCGAGACCTCGATGCTCCTCCCTGGTCGGCGCGACCCTTGGACCTGGACCTGCTGCTCTACGGGGAGGAGGTCGTGGACGAGCCGACCCTGCAGGTGCCCCATCCCGAGCTATCTGTGCGCCGGTTCGTCTTGGTCCCGCTGGCGGATGTCGCGGCGCACCAGCGCGTGCCCGGTATAGGGAAGACCGTCGCCGAGATCCTCGCGGAGTGTCCGGATCCTCTCCACGTTCGTCGGACGACGCATCGGCTGACGCTCAGCCGGTAGAGGCATCCGGGCCAGACCACTGGGCCGTGGATTCGTCCTGGAACGCCCACAGAGGGTAGGGGTGCGGCGCACGCTGGCCGAGTGCCGTGAGCAGCACAGCAGCCTCTCCTCGGTGGTACACGATGGGCGTGATGCCGAACCGTCGCAAGGCCCCGCCGCAGGGCATCGTCTCGATGACCACCCCGTTTCGTTCGAGCCGCCACGGCCTCCGGAGAGTCTCGGCTGTGATGTTGGGCAGGAGGTCCCGGACCATGTCTGCGTTGGCCGAATAGGTCATAATCGCGGTGTCGGCATCGTCGAAGTCGGGCAGGTCCGGCTCGAACGACAACTCGACGGCCTCCAAGTCGAGGATCCAGCCGATGCGCGCGACGATGCGTACCAGGCGTCGGCTCAAGGTTCGCAGCGTCGCGATCTCCGGATGGGGCGACCAGTCGTACTGGTTCGACGGCATCATGCGGAGGACCGTGGCCGTCAGGTCGATTTGCTCGATCGTCTCCTTCACGATCGCAGGCGCCGGGGCGCCGCCTAACTGGGCGGTACCCCCACCAGAGGGCGCGACCCGAGACGTTTGGGCTTGGTGAGCGGGTGGCTGTGCGGTCGGATCGGGAGACCACGCCCTCACGTCGGTGAACGGCAGGGACGCGTGGCCGTTCGTGAACTCCCAGGATGCGCCAGAGGGCCAGTTCTCCGTGTGCACCACCTCGAAGATGGCTTCCTGTGCGACCCCCGTTGGAAGGAGCACGCTCACGGTCTGGCCCTTCCGCGGTACACGACTGTTGGGGTCGTACCACGGCCCCCCTGAGGACTCCGGGGGAGAGGGAGCCGCATGGTCCGTCGGAGCGTCGGTCATCGCGTGAGCCGCGGAGGGAGAATGCCGTTAGGATACTGAGGTGACGATAGGGCGTCACGGGGGCGCCCGATGCTCGTGCCGAAGACGCGATCTTCCAGCCTCTCGTTCCTCATCCCCTCGCCTCCTGCCCTCGATGCCTGTGCCAACGCTCCCATCGCACCTCGGATACGTCGCCGTCGAGGGCGTCATCGGCGCTGGGAAAACGACCTTGGCGCGGATGCTCGCGGAGCGTGTCCGTGGCCGCCTCGTGCTGGAGGAGTTCGAGGAGAACCCCTTCCTGGGCAAGTTCTACGGGGACCGAGATCGCTGGGCGTTGCAGACTCAGCTGGCGTTTCTGGCCAGCCGGTTCAAGCAGCAGAAAGCGCTCGCGACGCGTGACCTGTTCCATCCGCACGTGGTCGCGGACTACACGTTCGACAAAGACCGCATCTTCGCCCACGTCACCCTCGCAGGCGACGAGCGCCAGCTGTACGACACGCTCTACGACATCATGGAGCCCGCGGCGCCCGTTCCCGACCTGGTCGTGTACCTCCGGTCGTCTGTGGAGCGCCTGCTCCACAACGTCGCCCTTCGCGGCCGGAGCTACGAGGCCGACATGGACGCCGCGTACCTCGCGGAACTGGTCGATGCGTACGACCGGTATTTCTTCCACTACGCGAGGAGCCCTCTCCTGATCGTCGACGCGACGCGGATCGACTTCGTGGGGGAGTCTGCCACGTTCGACGAACTCGTCCGGCAGATCGGGAGCGTGAGAGGCGGTACGGCTTACTTCAACCCGCCGCAGACGATGCAGCTGCTCTTCTGACCCGCTGGCGCCGTGCGTCCGCACGCGTGGACGTGAGCGCGGGTGCGAAGCGCCAGCGGGATCAGTCGGGCGGATCGAGTGCGATCGTCAGGAAGGCGTAGGCGCGGACGCGCTGCCCGTCGTCTCGGGCGGGGCTGAACAGGTGCCGCCGGGCGGCATCGAGCACGGCCCGCTCGAAGGCCGGCGGGAAGCTGGCGACGGCCTCCTCTCGTCCGCGACGGAACGTGATGCGCTCGACGATCTCCGCCTCCGTCACCTGGCCACCGGGGCTGACCAGGACGCGGACCCGGGCGCGCCCGCGGAAGTCATCGGCGCCTTGAGGATAGACGGGCAGCGCCTGGCCCCGGAGGCGCGGGCTCCGGTCTGGACGCTCGACGATGCGGTCGTCGGCAGGGGGAGGACCGCTGGGAGCAGGCGGTGCCGGTGGCCCTGGTGGCCCTGGCGGTGCCATCGGCGCTTCCTGACGACGGCTGCGCGATGGGCTCGGAGCGGGAGGCGCCGGCAGCTCCATCTCGCTGATGATCTCGTCGATGATGACGTCGTCGGGGACCTCCTCCGGCGGCAGCTCGACCTCGACGGGCGGCGGCGGCGGTGCCGGCGGGATGTAGCCCGGCGGAGGCTGGACGGTCTGGTCGACCACCTCGATCATCAGCATCTCCGGAGGCGCGGGTTGTGCCTGGATCCCCGTGTCCACGTCGATGTCCGGCCACAGCAGAAAGGCGGCGTTCACAACCGACAGGCTGGCGGCCAGGCAGGCCAGCGCCCGTGTCGGCGCGCGCGCATCGCGGCGGGAGGGCGTCGGCGGGAGGGGAGTGGGCACAGAGACGGAACGGGCGACAGCGAGGATACGCGCGCACCGCCGCCCGCTCGGTCCCATTTCCTCGGTCTGCTGACGAGGGGCGCCAGCGGGACCGGCCGTCCTTACTCGTTGGAGTCCGTGTACGGATCGGCGCAGACAAGGCGGATGCCGCTGGCGTTGTTGTCCGACCGTCCCAGCAGCGACGACGCGTCTCCGAACTCCAGATTGACTCCCACGGCGACTTCGCCCGAGGGGCATGTGCGCTCGGTCGACCAGTCGTGGCAGTTCGTCCGCTCGAACGCTCCGTAGAGATTGTCGTCCGAGGACACGCGGCCCGCTGTGTCGATGTGGGCCCCCCAGACGCGGACGCCCTTGATCCGGTCGTCGTCGCGGTTGAGGCAGACCTGGATGGACTTGACGGCGCGCACGTCGTCGCTCGACGGAGACTCGATGTAGTCGATGGTGGCGTTCTGGTGGTAGCGCGTGCCCCAGTCGTCGTTCCATTGAACGGTCCGGTCGCAGTCGCCGCCGCGCGTCGTGAAGTAGCCCTGCACGGTGTCCGTGTCGTTGTCGCGATACCACAGAAAGCGCCAGCCGCACGGCGCGTCGTCCTGCTCCTCGGACTCGAGCCCGACCAGGAAGGCGCCGTTGCCCGGCTGCTTCGTGATGACGGTGTGGCCACCGGCACCTGAAATGTTCGTGTCGTCGGACTCGCCGTAGTGGAAATGGGTGTAGGGCGCCTCGGGTTCGGGTTCAGGGGCCGGCGGGCTTCCAGGTCCACCCGTGCCTGGACTGACGATCGGGCCGAGGCCGGACCCTGCACCGCCAGGTCCGGTCGGCAGGGTGCCAACGCCGCCCCGGGACCGCCGGCCGGGCACCTCTGCCACCCCCACATCGGGGCGCGCGCCTGGAGCGAGAACTTGGGTCGAGTCCAGCCGGCCGCCGGTTCGCATGGGACGCTCCCCTGCGTCACTGCGGGCATCGACCCGGTTGACATCCAACGGGGGCGTGGGCGCCGGGTCCAGCGCCGTGCGCCCGCCAGGCGCAGGCGGGGGAGGGAGCGCACCAGGTCCATCGCCGGACGAGGAAATGGCTTGCCGGCCGCCCTGCTGGCGGTGGCGTCGCAGGGCATCGCGGTAGCAGTCGAGGTCGTCGTCGCACTCCGCGGCGATGGCACGCTGCGTCTCGGCGGAAAGCTGCTCGAAGGCACGCCGCATCCGCCGAGGCATCTGGGCGCGCGCGCCAGCGGGGGACGCCGCCGGTTGGGCTTGCTGGGCGCCCTGCTGGCGGCGCTCCCGCATCTGCTCGCGCATCCGGTCGATGCAGGCCTGGTCGTCGCCGCAGCGCTCGCGGATGCGCTGCTCGGCACGGTCCCGTTGGGTCTGTGCCTCTGCTGGCGGCGGAGAGGCCAAGAGGAGGCCCAGGAGAAGGAGAGGGAAGAATCGAAGGACAGTCATGAGGATCCAGGTGAGAGGCTGACCTGTCGTGCGCTCTCTTCCGGCATCGGAGGTCACGCGCACTGCGACACCGTCTGCGGCGTGTGAATCAGGGCGTGTCCTCGCCGTGGCGTGCCCGGCGGTCGTACCTTCGTCGAAGCCGTCGGACGCCATGCCCATCGCCTGCATTCCGCCCGTTCCGCCCTCGTCATTCCGGCCGTAGCGCCGTCAGCCTTCCGTTTTCGGGAGGCTTTTTTTGTACCCCGCTCCCATGTCCGAGACCCCCGCCAAGCTTGCCCTCGAAGACGGCACCGTCGTGACAGGCACCGCGGTCGGCGCCCACGGCGAGACCTCCGGCGAGCTGTGCTTCAACACGTCGATGAGCGGCTACCAGGAGATCCTGACGGACCCCAGCTACTCGGGCCAGGTCATGATGATGACCTACCCACACATCGGCAACTACGGCGCCTTCGAGGAGGCCACCGAAGCCGACCGCCCGCATGTCGCAGGCCTGGTCGTCCGCCAGTTCTCGCGGGACCCCTCCAACAGCGACATGGAGGAGACGCTCGACGCCTACATGCAGCGCCACGGCCTCGTCGGCATCTCGGGCGTCGACACGCGCAAGCTGGTGCGCCACATCCGCCAGCGGGGCGTGATGAACTGCGTCATCTCGTCGGCGGACCTCGACGACGCCTCCCTCGTGGCCAAGGCGCAGGCGGTTCCCAGCATGGCCGGGCTGGAGCTGGCGAGCCGCGTGACCGTCGCGGAGGCGTACGACTTTAGCACCGAGGGCCAGCGTCGCGTGGCGGTCTACGACTACGGCGTCAAGCGCAACATCCTCCGCTCGTTCGCGCACCTCGGCTGCGTCGTCCGCGTGTTCCCGGCGTCGACCCCGCTGGCGGACGTCCTCGCGTGGCGGCCCGATGGCATCTTCCTCTCCAACGGGCCCGGCGACCCGCGCGCCATGCCGGAGGCCGTCGAGACGGCCCGGGGCGCCATCGCCAGCGGGCTGCCGGTCTTCGGCATCTGCCTCGGCCACCAGCTGATGGCCCTGGCCGAGGGCCTGGAGGTCTACAAGATGAAAGTCGGCCACCGGGGCGCCAACCACCCGGTCCTCAACCTGACGACGGGCCACGTGGAGATCTCGACGCAGAACCACGGGTTCGCCGTCCGCGAGGAGGGCCTGGACGGCATCGCCCGCGTGGACCACCGCAACCTCAACGACCAGACCGTCGAGGGGCTTCAGTACGAGCGATTCGCGGGCTTCTCGGTGCAGTACCACCCCGAGGCGTGCCCCGGCCCCCACGACAGCCGCTACCTGTTCGACCAGTTCGTGGCGCTCATGGACGGGGAGGCACCGGAGCCGCCAGCGGTGCCGCACCCCTCGTCCGATCCCGTGGAAGCCGATGCCTGAGGCGCCTCCGCCCGCTGGCGGAGCGCGACCGTACGGCGTCTCATCGTCCTTCAAGTCCTAGCGAGCCCGACGTATCCCCATGTCCACCGAACGCAAAGCCCTCGTCGTCCACTACGCGCCCGGCCACGAGTCGGACACCGTGACGGCCCTCTCCGACCACCTCAACGACGACTGGCGGATCATGTCCACCACGGCGATGGGCGGAACCGGGGGGGCCACAGCGCCGGCGCAGTTCGCCTGCCTCGTCATCCTCGAGCGCGAGGAGAAAAAGACCGTCGGCGGCTTCTCTAGCCAGTAGCGAATGGGGAGGGGCCAGTAGGTGCCCCTCTCTACCGGCCTCACCCACTGCCCGCCTCCCACTGGCGATTTCCCCCGAATGCCCAAGCGCACCGACATCGAGAGCATCCTCCTCATCGGCTCCGGCCCCATCGTGATCGGCCAGGCCTGCGAGTTCGACTACTCCGGCACGCAGGCAGCCACGGCGCTGCGCCAGGAGGGCTATCGCGTGATCCTGGTCAACTCGAACCCGGCCACGATCATGACCGACCCCATGACGGCGGACGCGGTCTACCTCCAGGCGCTCACGCCCAAGAGCATCAAGGAGATCGTCGCTAAGGAGAAGCCGGACGCCGTGCTGCCCACGATGGGCGGCCAGACCGCCCTCAACCTCGCCGACCAGCTGCACCAGCAGGGCTACTGGGAGAAGCAGGGCATCGCCGTCATCGGCGTGGACATCGACGCGATCCACATCACGGAGGACCGGCAGGCCTTCCGCGACCTGATGGAGTCCGTTGGCATCGACCAGGCGCGGAGCCGCGTGGCGAAGTCGCTGCTGGAGGCCAAGGAGATCGCCCAGGAGCTGGCTGGGGGCTCCGGTGGCCTCGGCGGGTTCCAGCCCATCGTGATCCGGCCGTCGTTCACGCTCGGCGGAGCCGGCGGCGGCATCGTCTGGAACGCGGACGAGTTCGACGCCAAGGTGACGCGCGGGCTGGAGCTCTCGCCCGTCCACGAGGTGCTGATCGAAGAGTGCCTGTTCGGGTGGAAGGAGTACGAGCTGGAGCTGCTGCGCGACGCCAAGGACAACGTCGTCATCATCTGCTCGATCGAGAACCTGGACCCGATGGGCGTCCACACGGGCGACTCGGTGACGGTGGCCCCGCAGCAGACGCTCACCGACCCGCAGTACCAGGCCATGCGCGACGCCGCGATTAAGGCCATGCGCTCGATCGGGACGTTCGCCGGCGGCTGCAACATCCAGTTCGCCGTCGACCCCAAGACCGGGCGGATGATCGTGATCGAGATCAACCCGCGCGTGTCGCGGTCCTCGGCGCTGGCCTCCAAGGCGACGGGCTACCCGATCGCCAAGGTGGCGAGCCGGCTGGCGGTCGGCTACACGCTCGACGAGTTGCCCAACGAGGTGACCGGCACCACGAGCGCCTGCTTCGAGCCCGCGCTCGACTACGTGGTCACCAAGATCCCGCGCTGGAATTTCGACAAGTTCGAGGGCGTGGACGAGGCGCTGACGACCCAGATGAAGGCCGTCGGCGAGGTCATGGCCATCGGGCGGACGTTCACCGAGTCGATCCAGAAAGCCTTCCAGAGCCTGGAGCAGGGCTTCGCCGGCCTCGGTGCC
>JBCDLV010000018.1:0-21394 GCA_038744895.1 Bacteroidota bacterium
CCTTCGGGAAGGGCGATCCGCTTGTCGAGGTCACGCGCTCTGTCATGAAGGCGCGAGAACTGGAATGGAGTCGTCATAGGTGGATGTCAGTCTTCCAGATAGGTACCGTCTCTTTTAGTGTGTCGATGAGGAATCGTGTCGCCTCAAAGGCCTCCGCCCGATGAGGGCATGCGGTACCAACAATGACCGACGGATGGGCGACAGGTACCTCGCCTGTTCTGTGCAGCAAGACGACGCGGACGGCTCCCCAGCGAGTCAGCACAGACTTAGCCATGCCTGAGAGCTCCGCGGATGCCATTGGCTCGTACGTCTCGTAGAGAAGCGCTTGCGTTTCTTTATCTCTTGTCCAGCGGCGCGTTTTCCCGACGAACAAGCAAGTACCCCCTGCTCTTTCATCGGTGAGAAACGCGTCGACCTCCGGAAGGCTCGGCAACGCGGAGATAAGCCCTGCCCAAACGGCTTCACTCCGAAGCGTCGCGGAGTGCATCGAGGACTTGGTTGAAGTCAGGCTGCTCGCCTGCGTTGTCGAGTACCTCGACAGAGCCGAGTGTTCCATCCTTGCGCACGACAAACGCCGCACGCTTCGAGATGCGGTCGAGGTTCATCGGGGTGAAGTCGTGGTCGTATTTGGCTTCGTAGGCAGCCGAGACCGATGCATCATGGTCAGAAAGGAGGCGAAACGGAAAGCCGTTGACCTTCTTGAACTCGGCCAAGGCGAATGGCGAGTCCGTTGAGATGCCTACCACCTGTGCCCCGAGGTCCTGGTACCGCTGGTAGTCGTTGCCCACGGTATTCAGTTCCGTTGTGCAGACGCTCGTAAAGGCACCTGGGAAGAACAAAAGGACGACTGGACCCCTCTGCAGCTCAGACGAGAGCGAGAAGGAGTCCATCGAGTCGTCTGGAAGAGAGAAGTCAGGTGCTGCGTCGCCAACCGAGAGGGCCATGAGGATGAGATCAGAGTGAGGGTTCGCAGGCTACGCTGACACGCGTATCGGGTTCACGCTTCTACCCTCCGAATCGGATCGTCCGGATCGGTTCTACAGATGCTGCGGTCCTCGCAGGTATGTAAGACGCCAGCGTACAAAGTACGATTGATGCAATAACAGTTATCAAAATATCGAGGCCTGCGACTTCCACTGGCGCCCGATCCAGGTAGTACGCATCGGGAGGCAACCGGATGACCCCGAGTTGCGACTGGAGGGCTGCAAAAGCCAGTGCGAATCCGCTGCCTGCAAGAGCACCAATGCTACCCACAAGGAAGCCAAAGACGAGGAAAAGCCTTCGGACAGCAGCACGACTCGCCCCCATTGCGAGGACAGTTCCGATCTCGCGCGCCTTCTCGAGCACGACCATGAGGAGCGCTCCGACGATGTTGAAGGCAGCCACCACGACGAGGATGGAAATGACCAAGGGGACGATGCTGCGCTGCAACTCGACCCATGCGAACAGACCTCGATAGACCTCACTAATCGGTCTCGCGAACAGAGGAGGTCCGATTTCATCGATGATGGAGTCCGACATGGCTCTCGCTCGCTCGGGATCAACGAGCGTGATGTCAAGCCGAGACACCTGATCGTCTCGGTAGCGAAACAGCTCGCGCGCTTCGTCCAGGCTCACGAAGGCGAATCGGTCATCGAAGTCTCCCAGGCCCGTCTCGAACACCCCGGTCACCTCGTATTGCGCCACCCGTGGCTTGCTCTGAATCTCTCCAGACCCTAGACCTCGCGTCGAGTACGCGGTCACGCGGTCACCGATGTTCATTCCGAGCCGCTGTGCGAGCCGACTACCGATGACGACTCCAGGCCGGCCCGAGGTGGCGGCACCCAATGAAAACGTCCCTCGGGTGGTCCGCTCCGACACAAACGGTAGGTCCGCTGGCGACGTCCCCCACAGGAGGAGGCCATCGACGTCAGATCCCGACTGTGCGCTGAGCAATGCAAAGTCGATGACCGCTGGCGCCACCCGCTCAACGTCGGGAAACGCCTCAATGACACGTCTGAGCGAATCAGACGAGGACAGGGGCTCACCGAGGAAGCTCTCGACCTGCACGTGCTGTCCAAACCCGACGATCTTGGCTTCGATCTCGCGCTCGAAGCCGCGCACAATCATCAGCGCCAGCAGCAGCGCGCCGGTGCCGACGGCCACGCCGCCGATCGCAGCGAGAACGACGAATCGAAGAAAGCCGCGACGCTCGTCCCGACCCTGCGCACCGCGCAGATAGCGGAGAGCGAGCGAGCGTTCGAAGGGACGGATCATGATTGTAGGGTGTGCCGAAGATCGGCACAGTCGGCCACGCACGGCGTGTCTGCTGACAGACTCGATTCGGCAGAGACGGTTGACATCCCGGGTATCTTCCGATGCCCTCTCTTCTGCCCCATGCATAACGCAATCGCGAGTCCCCCGTCACCCCGAAACGAGCCTGTCAAGAGCTACGCACCAGGAAGCCCTGAACGGGCGTCGCTGCGAGAGACGCTCCAGGCGATGCGAACCTCAGCCGGCACCATTTTTCCGGTGGTCAACGGCTCACGCATCGAAACCGGAAGGGTGGCCACGGTCACTCCTCCACACGAGACGGCACACATGCTGGGCGAATACCAGAAGGCACGCCACGAAGATGTTGGTATTGCAATAACGGGTTCACTTGCAGCGCGACACGACTGGTCCAGGATGGCATGGTCTGATAGAGCCGCCATCTTCCTGAAGGCGGCCGACCTGCTGGCGGGGCCCTACCGGGACCGCATGAACGCAGCGACCATGCTGGGCCAGTCCAAGAACCCGTACCAGGCGGAGATCGATGCCGCGTGCGAGATGGTCGATTTCTTCCGCTTCAACGTCTCGTTCTACCAGGCGATGCTGGAAGAGCAGCCCCTCTCTCCCGCTGGCGTCTGGAATCGGACCGAGTACCGCCCCCTGGAGGGATTCGTCTTCGCGGTGTCACCGTTCAACTTCACGTCGATCGCGGCAAACCTTCCGACGGCCCCGGCTCTCCTCGGCAACGTAGTTCTCTGGAAGCCAGCGCCCACCCAGACATACTCCGCTCAGGTCATCGTCGACCTTCTCGAAGAAGCCGGCTTGCCACCCGGAGTCATCCAGTTCCTCCCCGGCGACGGGGCCGATGTCGGCGATCCCGTCCTCGCCAGCGAGCACCTCTCGGGCCTTCACTTCACAGGCTCGACAGCGACGTTCAATCATCTGTGGAGGACGATCGGAAACAACCTCGATCACTACCGGAGCTACCCCAGAATCGTGGGTGAGACCGGTGGCAAGGACTTCATCGTCGCGCACGCCAGCGCTGACCCGGAGGCTGTGGCGACAGCCATTGTCCGGGGGTCGTTCGAATACCAAGGACAGAAGTGCTCGGCTGCCAGCCGGGTCTATATCCAGAAGGACGTCTGGCCGGCGGTTCAGGAGTCACTGGCTACCCAACTCTCGGAGATCACTGTCGGCCCAGTCGAAGATTTCTCCCACTTCATGAACGCCGTGATCGACCAACGCGCGTTCGACAAGATCACCGGCTACATCGACCGAGCAGCATCGGCGGACGGTGTCGAGATCATGCACGGCGGCACCTACCGCAGCGAGGACGGCTACTTCATCGATCCCACCGTGCTGCTCGTGGACGATCCGTCCTACGAGACGATGGAAGAGGAGATCTTCGGCCCGGTGGCCACGATTCACGTGTCGGACCGACCGTTCGATGAGGTCCTGGATCTGGTCGACTCGACCAGCCCGTATGCGCTTACAGGCGCTGTCTTCTCGCAAGACCGGGCGGTTCTGGCCCACGCAACGGAGAGACTGGCAGACTCAGCCGGCAACTTCTACCTCAACGATAAGCCGACCGGCGCTGTCGTGGGCCAGCAGCCGTTCGGCGGCGCCAGAGGATCTGGGACAAACGACAAGGCCGGCTCAAAGCTGAACCTCTTGCGGTGGGCCTCGCTCCGGTCCATCAAGGAGACGTTCGTGCCACCACGCCACTTCGGCTATCCGTTCCTGGCACCAGACGCGGGCGAGTAGCCTGCCGCCAGCGGGGACCTCCCAGCGCATCATGCGTAAGCCACGCCGTGACATTCGACAGCGTCCATCATCCCGGCGACGCCTCGCGGCCGTGGCTCATCGTTCGCTCGCAGGCGAGACCGGTGGCGTTGTCTCTGCTGGCGGTCATGACGATCGGTCTGGCGGCAGCTCTTCAGGGTCAAAACATCCTCTGGCCGTTCGTGGGCGCGGCCACGGTCGCGTACGCCATCGCGGCCGCAGTGGGCCAGGGTACGCTCTTGTCGACACCCGCCCAGGTCGACGTCCGAGGCCCGCTGGCGAGCGTGCAGTCGGTCTGGGACGTTGCTGCTCCGTCTGAGACGACGATGCTCCTGCCTGTCGTCTCGGCCAGATTGGCCTACGGAGAGCTCTCGGTAGGGCTCGGCGATGCCATCGTGACGTTCCAGCGGAGCGACTGGCCGGACTTCGACGCTCTGGTCGGCGCGTTCAGGGCATCCGCACAGGAAGCCGACAGGCTCCTCTTTCAGACCGACTCGTGAGCAAACAACCCGACTCTCACACGCTGCAGCTCCCCTTTCCGCCTGCTGGCGACGGACCGGAGAGCCCGCATGAGTCGGACACTCCTGAGGGCCGGCACTGGGATTTCTGCCCCAACTGCGGGGGCCAACTCGTGAACCAGCGCTGCAAGTACCGCTGCACGCGCTGCCACTACTTCATGTCGTGCTCAGACTTCGACTGAGGCCACCGGAATAACCGCCGCGCCGTCTCGGTCGTGGTATCGGTCACAGTGGACATAGAGACGCTGTAAATCTCAGCCAGACGCGACGCCACGAGCGGCACGTAGGACGGCTCGTTCCGGGTTCCTCGGTGAGGCACGGGCGCCAGGTAGGGTCCGTCGGTCTCCAGCACGATGCGGTCGAGGGGCACGTCGGCGATCGCGCTCGGCACGCCTCCATTCTTGAATGTGACCGTCCCCCCGATGCCAACGCAAAAGCCGAGATCCAACACCTCCTGCGCGAGCCACACAGGACCACCGAAGCAGTGGAACACGCCTGTCAAAGCATCGCCTCCCGTGTGCGTGTCCCGAACGTGCGTGAGCACGTCCACGAGATCCTTCGACGACCGCTCGCTCCCCTTCTTGTCGCGATTGTGCAGTACCAACGGCAGGCCGTGTCGGATTGCCAGAAGGGCGTGCGCCGCCAGTGAGTCTTTCTGGGCGCTCACGTGGTCGTCGTTCCAGTAGTAGTCCAGCCCTGTCTCGCCAACGGCGAGAACCTTCGGATCCTCTAGTGCGGCTTCGACCGCCTCGAGCGCCATCGGGTCAGCGTCTTGGAGATACGTCGGGTGGATGCCCGCCATCGCCCACACGCCATCGTACCGGTCGCACAATGAGAGAGCTGTGCCGATTGAAGCGACGTCGACAGCTGGCTGGAGAAGCGTGGTGACGCCAGCAGCGTGGGCTCGCGCGACGACGGCGTCGCGGTCTGCCTCGAACGCGTCGAGGTAGAGGTGAACGTGTGTGTCGACGAGCATGGAAGCGGCAAAGGGGCGGTGCCACGCGCGACGGACGCTCTAGATTCCGCTATGACCCCAGCAACTCGGTGGCTGGCCAGGGGACTCGTGCTGAGTCTCATTGCGCTGGCTCTCCTGCCCCTCGTCTCCCTGGGCCTGGAGTGGGCGGAATACCGCCGTACGATCGGGCTCCCGCTGGCGGACACGCCGGCGTTGGGATTCGACGGAGTCCGATGGGTCGACGACGATGGCGTGCGCGCCGCCTACGTGATGCCTCGCTCCTCAGCAGAGCGCGCGGGGGTCGAGGTCGGGGACGTATTGGTCACCATCGATTGGGGCCGCATCGAGAACGCCGAGGATGCCGACCGGCAGATCGAGCGAGCCACCGGCAACGTCCTCACCTACCAGCTCGAACGAGGCGACACTCCGCTGGCGCTAGACGTCCGGATCGATCGATTCCCGACGTTTCTTTATCCCCTCAGCCGCGGTCTCTGGGCGTCGGCGGCATGGGCATTCGGCGTCGTGGCCTTCTTGCACTTGCTCGCCTATCTGACCGTCGCTCCGCTGGCGCCGCGGAGTGCCCGGGCGTCTCGGGCTCGCTGGCTGATCGGAGCCGCCCTCATCTGGGTGGGCGTCAACCTGGGCCGCATCATCTGGGTGGCTGCCCTAGGTCCACCGCCAGCGGGTCCCTCCTTGCGAGGCGCCGTGTTCGACGTGCTGACCCTGGTCGCACTCGGAGGGTGGATCGTGTACCCAGCGCTGCTGGCGTCCCAAAGCCTCCGATTCCGGACCGCCCGTGTCGGACTGGGGCGGTGGGTTCGCCTTCTCGCAATACCGCCGGCCATTCTAGGGACGGGCGTCCTACTCGCGACGCTCATGGGACGGGTAGGCCCTCTGCCGCCGGATGCGTTTGCAGTGCCGATCCTGTTCTACGTGTGCGTTTACCTGGCAGCATCCATGGGAGCCCTGCTGGTATCTCGTTCGGCTGCGCTCTCGGGAGACCGCGCACAAACGGCGGGGCCTGTGTGGAGCCGCATCGGGAGTGGCGTAGTGCTGGTGATTGCCGTGGTCGGGGCGCTGATCGTGTGGTCTCGGCTGGGACCTGGGCCCCGCGAAGCGGACGTGCGGACAGCGTCCTTCGTCGTCGCCTTCCAGTTGCTGTCGGTTCTGCCGGTGGCCCTCGTATCCCACGCGACGCTCCGACATGGATCGTTCGACGTGTTTCTCGCCCGGGGCGTGGGCACGTTGGCGATTGGCGTGTTCCTGTTCGGCCTCGTTGTGCTAGCGGATGCGGTCCTGAAAGGCCTCATCCCCAGCGGGCCTCAACCGCTGGCGTTGGGAGCCTTGGTGGTCGCCATCGTGCTGCTGGCGCAGAGAGCGGCGCCGTCCCTGCGCGACTGGTCACAGCGTGCGTTTCAAACCGAGCGCCAGCGGTCGCGCCAGCAGATGGACCGCTTTGGAGACCGGATCCGGACGCTCCTGGATGTCGATACGCTGGCCTGGGAAGCCGTAAACACATTGGGTACAGCGCTTGGCGTGCGATCAGCTGTCGTGTTTCTCCAGGCGGCCCGGGAAACGGATGACGAGCGGTGGGTGAAGGCGACGTACCGCCCCGAGGCGCCCACGTTCACCCAAGCCGACCTCCACTTGATCTGGGAGCGGATTCGCAATGACGGACGTGTGTGGTCGGCCGACGAGGAGCTCAATGAAGCGAACCTCCCCGGTGACTTTCGCGACCGGCTCCTCCGGCTCGGGGCAGCTCTTGCCGTGCCCGTGACGACCGGTAGAGGGGTCCCTGTCGGACTCCTCGTGCTCGGACGAAAGGCTCGCCGCCTCACCGTGTACGACACCGAGGACGTCGAGCGAATGAAGGCGCTGGCGGCCCAGCTGGCGCTCGCTGTCGAGCGGCTACGCCTGCTAGATCGGGAGCGGGCTCTGATTCGGCAGACCGCGGATGCCGAAATGGTCGCGCTGCGGGCCCAGATCAACCCCCACTTTCTATTCAACGCGCTGAACACCGTCGCGGCCCTCATCCGCGACCGTCCATCAGAGGCTGAATCGACCGTTGAGAACTTATCAGGGCTCTTTCGCGATGTGCTCAACGCCAGCGGGGATACACTCACGACACTCCGCAGCGAGTTGCGGCTCGCACGGCGCTATCTGCACGTCGAGGAGGCGCGGTTTGGGGATGGACTGTCCGTGGCTTTCGATGTGGACGAATCCGTCATGGACGTACACGTACCTCCCTTCTCGATCCAGACCCTGGTCGAGAACGCGGTGAAACACGGCATCGAGCGCAAGCGAGGTGGCGGCCGCGTGACCCTCGCGGCTCATCGCGCGGCACACTCGCACGACGCCTTGGAGGTCATCGTGTCTGACACAGGTGCCGGACTGCCGCCAGTTGGCGCGACGTACGGCATCGGCCTTTCGAACGTCGCCGAGCGACTCAAGCTGCTCTACGACGATCGCGCCTCCCTACGGGTCGAGCCGTCGGAGACTGGAACCACTGCCACCCTTCTCGTCCCCATTTCCTGACCCATGGCTTCCCTGCGCGTTCTGATCGTTGACGACGAGGCACCAGCTCGCTCCCGGCTGCGCCAGCTGTTGGAGCCGTTCGTCGAGTCCGACCGTCTGGCACCGCCGGATGAGGCCGCTGACGGCGTCGAGGCTATCGAGACGCTGAGCCGACGCGATTACGACCTCGCGTTTCTGGATGTCCGCATGCCGGAAGTCGATGGCTTTACCGTGATCGAGAGGGTTCCACCTGGGAGTCGCCCGTTCGTCGTGTTTACCACCGCCTACGACGAGTACGCCATTCGAGCGTTCGAGGCCAACGCGACAGATTACCTGCTCAAACCCGTGAGCACCGAGGGACTGGAGCGTGCCGTGCAGCGCGTTGAGGACCGCCACTCCGCCGGCGACGATGGCGAGTCGCAGCTGGCGGATCTTCTCGATGCCCTCGATGAGGCGACGCACCCGGCGAAACAGGATCCCACGCCAGTCGAGCGCTTCACCGTTCAGGGCCGGGATCGCCTCATCGTGATCGACGCGACGGACATCATTGCGGCTGAGGTTCATGACAGTATCGCGAGCCTCTACGTGTGGGCCGAAGGTCACGTCCAGCGACACATCGTCTCGTTCACCCTGGACGCCCTCGAGGGGCGGCTCGACGCGGACCAGTTCATGCGTGTCCATCGCAACGCCCTGGTGAGCCTCGCGGCGATCCGTGAGATGGTCCCGTGGTTCTCCGGCCGGTACAAGCTGATTCTGACCGGTGGGCACGAGGTGACCGCCAGCCGGGCGCGTTCCCGCGACCTGCGTGCACGGCTGGCGCTGTAGCGACCCGCAGGCCTGCCCGCTGGCGCCAGCGGGCGAACAGACTTCCGAGGGGTGACGATCACCCAGGGTCAGGAAGAATCTGCCTCGCCCCTGGCCGTGACCTCCGAGAGACGAGAGGCGGCTTCTAGATCCCCACCACAGATCGTAACTGCCCGGGGCGTTTGTGCCTCGTCTTCTGGAGCCCAGGGGTTCCGCAATGACCGACTGCTTGGGTCACAACGCCCGATGCACGAATAAAGGAGTGTCTGTGCTACATCCGCATGCGGTTGCTTCCGCTCATACTTACCATTTGGACCGTCTCCGTACACGCTCAAGGCGTGTCGGACGAGGTCGTCCGCGTGCATCTGCTGGCGAGCGAAACGGTGCGCGAGGCTCAAATCTCAGCGATTCAGGGACCGCTGGAGGTTGTCGCTGATGGGTCGCCAGCGGGGGTCGTCAATCCCGGGCAGAACGTAACCGTGCGGTATCGAAACGGAATCGCGCGTGTCGAAGGGCGCGGCCTCTCCGTGTCAGGTGCACGACTCGAGTTCGACGGTGGCGCCTTCGGGCTCCGCGTAGGTCGCACGGATCGGTCGTACCGAGGAGCTGCGCGCGTATTCGCAGCGTCGGGATCCCTCATTCTCGTCAATCACGTACCCATGGAGCCCTACGTCGCGAGTGTCGTCGCGAGCGAGCTCGGGTTCGACGTGCCAGAAGCCAACAAGGCGCAAGCGGTACTCGCTCGTACGTTCGCTGCGCGACGGCTCGGTGGCTCTGGGACACATGACCTCACCGACAACACCGGGTCGCAGGTGTACCGAGGCATGGAAACCGTCACGGAGGTAACCCAGGCTGCTGCAGAGGCGACTGCTGGCGAAGTACTCACGTATCGAGGCGAATTGGCGGAGGCGACCTACTACTCGTCGTCGGGGGGCTACACGGCGGACAACGATGCCGTCTGGAACGGAGAGCCCGTTCCTTACCTCCGTGCCGTTCCGGATCCCTACGATCGGGTATCGCCGTTCTCATCGTGGGAATCGACACCGTCCAGGCGCGCGGTTCACGATGCGCTCTCGTCCCGGTTTGGAGGCCGTGTCACCGACGTTCGCGTAATCCAGCGCTCACGGTCTGGACGTGTTCAGCGCGTCCGCCTCGTCGGAGCACATCGTTCCGAGGTATCGGGCAACCAGTTCCGATCTGCTATCAACGCATCGCTGGGATGGCGTACCGTCAAGAGCACCAAGTTCGAGCTGTCGCAGCGCGGCGACCGCTATGTGTTGCGCGGCTCGGGGTTCGGCCACGGCGTCGGCATGAGCCAGTACGGCGCGATCGGTCAGGCCCGAGACGGCAGGTCCTACCAGGAGATCTTGGCGTTTTACTTCTCCGGGACGACCCTCAACACACGTCGCGCACCGATCCAGGTCGCCCAGGCGACCCCTGCCCCACGCGTCGACACGCCGACCGTCGGCAACCGGCCCGTCCGTCGGTACCCGACACCTCGGCGGATCGCGCGCCGTCCTGCGGTCGAAGCGCCGTCGCCAGCGCGACAAGCCCGCACAGCGGCACCTCGTCGGACTGCCTGGTAGCGAGCGGCCGGCGTCACAGGGAGCGCCCGTTTCGCCAAGTGCCAACGGGCGTACATCGCTTGGTCTGCTGGCGGAGGCTAGGAGACCGCAACCCAAGGGTCCTGGGACGGCCGCCAGGCGCCTCGTGCCATGCGCGGTGTCGTGAATGCCCAACCCGCTCGTCCCTCTGCATCGACGACGATCAGGCCTCCTGTGGCCCGCGAGGCCCCTGCCCAACGCACGATGTCGGCCATTCGCTGAAGAGATGACTCGGCCGCCTGAGCCGGAGCCTGGCTGTCAACCCTGGAGAGCACGTCAGCGCACAGTTGGCACGTCAGGATCGCCTCTCCCCAGCCGGTTGCAGATGCCGCGCCAGCGGGCGTGGCCATGAATCCCGAGCCAGGGATCGGCGAGTCTCCCACGCGGCCGGAGCGGGTCAGCGGGGCGCCACCCGTCGAGGTCGCGGATGCGAGCAGCCCCGAACCATCCAGGACCACACAACCGACGGTACCGCGGGGCACGTCCATCGCTCCGGCGAAGGCCTGGCTCGTATGGAACGACGCGTGAGTTCGCAGACGATCGAACCGCTCCCGCTCCCGTGGGACGACCAGGTGCGCCGGATCCACAGCCGGAAGGCTTACCTCGGCCGCAAATCGCTCGGCGCCGTCGGCGACCAACAGGCGGGCCTGTCCGTCGGCATAGACGAGTTCTCGGGCTGCGCGGATTGGATTGGCGATGTGGCGCACGTTCGCGACAGCGCCCCATCGCCGCGTCTCGCCTTCCATCACTCCTGCATCGAGTTGAGGCAGGCCGTCGCGGTCGAGGACAGCCCCCCGGCCTGCGTCGAATGCAGGATGGTCCTCTAGGCTGGCCACGACCTCTACCGCGACATCCAAGGCCGAGAGACCTCTGGATACGGCGCGTTCTCCGATCCGAAGGGCACGGAGCAGACCCTCCTTGTGCGCCTCCGTCTCTTCCAGAGGAATATCCCAAGCCCCTCCGTGCACCAGCACCACGGGCCCACGACCTGGGACCTCGCCAGCGGTCCTGCTAGACGAAGTGGCCGAACGCATGCTGGAAATGCTCGACTCTAGGTTGGCCCGACTGGATCCGGACAGCGATCACGTCGAATCGAGTCGGCGACGGGATAAGACGACGCTCGTGCAGGTATGCCTCTGCCACGCGCTTGATGGCTTTCTGTTTGGCCTCATCCACTGCAGACTCAGGAGATCCGAAGCGGTCACCTGAGCGCGTTTTGACCTCCACGAAGACGATGACGCCCCCATCGTTGCGCGCGTTCGGCTGAAAGGCGATGATGTCGATTTCCTCGCGGCCGAACCGGTAGTTCGTCTCCAGAAGCCGGTAGCCGTTGGCTTCCAGGTATTCCGCCGCCAGTTCCTCTCCATGACGGCCAATGTCGGCGGGGCTCAAGAGGCTCCCTCCTTGCGAAGCTTGGATGCAAACCTCGACACACGCCGAACCTGCTCCTGGCTCCTTCCGCGAACGAGCGGCAGGAGTGCGTTTGTGAATCCCTCGAACACATCGACGATCTCGACGAGGGCGATGACCCGGTCGGCCAGCGCCTCGTCCTCAACGTTCATGTCGCTCTCGCGGAGTTCGCTCGCTACGCTATCGAGGGCGCGCTGGACTGGTTTGATCTCGCGCTTCTGACGCTCCTCGATGATGGTCGTCGTGATCGTCCACACGTCGAGCTCTGCAACGAAGAAATCCTTGCGGCTGCCGAGTTGATGGGTCTTGCGAACCAGGTTCCATTCGACCAGCGCCCGCAGGTTCATGTTCGCGTTTCCCCGAGAGATCTGGAGCCGCTCCATGATCTCGTCCGTGTCGAGCGGACGCGCCGCCGCGTAGAGCAGCGCGTGGATCTGGGCCATCGTACGGTTGATCCCCCAGTGAGAAGCCATTTCTCCCCACAACAGGATGAATTCGCCCAGGGCTCGCTGACCCCGTTCGCTGAGGTCAGAGTCGGTAGAGTAGTCTGACACAAGATGAATCGATTGACATGCGCAAGATAGACCGCGCCTTGTGGATCTAGGGGATCTCCGTAGTTTGATCTGTTTCCCCCCGACACCTGTGTTCGTCACGCTCACAACGGACTTCGGAACGCGCGATGGGTATGTCGCAGCGATGAAGGGGGTCATGCTCCGCGCAGCCCCCTCCGTTCAGTTCATCGACGTCACGCACCAGGTGCCCGCGCAGGATGTCATGGCCGCCGCGTTCATCCTGCGTCAGTTCGTTCCCTACGCGCCAGCGGGATCGGTTCACCTGGCCGTCGTGGATCCAGGCGTCGGCACCGATCGTCGTGCAATTGCTGCGGACGTCGACGTTGGTGGGGAAGTGCATCGGTTCGTAGGCCCCGACAATGGACTGCTGGCGTTGGTCGCCGGCCATGACGACGTGCATGCGGCGGTTGAGTTGGACCGCGAGGAGCTCTGGCGTACGGGATCTCCCTCCAGCACCTTTCATGGACGTGACATTTTTGGCCCGGTGGCCGCGCAATTGGCGACCGGACTCCCGCTCAGAGAGGTGGGCACACCGGTCTCGGACCTTGCAACGCTCCACTGGCCTCTTCCCCATGCCGACCGCGAAGGCATCCGAGGCATGGTGCTCCACATCGACCGATTCGGGAACTGCCTGACCAACATCACGGCGGCCGACATCGACCGCGCCAGATGCGGCCGGGCGTTCAAGGCCTACGCAGGATCGGCCGTCGTAACCGCCTACCAACCGACGTATGGACACGTCGCCATGGGCGAACCGGTGATGGTGTTCGGGAGCAGCGGTCACCTGGAAATTGCCGTTCGCGGTGGACATGCGGCGTCGCTCCTCTCCGTCGAACGTGGAGACCCCGTGACCTTGGTGTTCGAAACCCGGCGCACGCCCAGGGTTGCCAAAGCGGCCAGCCTGGCATGACGGAACCTCGACCTGACGCCTCGCCTGACGAGCTTCCCGCATTCGACCGCGTTCAAGACACCACCAACGACGGCGGCCGCACTGTTCCCTCCAGTAAGCTGCGGAGGAGTCTGATCTACGCTGGCCTGGTGGCCATCGGCGTGCTGGCCGTCGTGTGGTACCTGTCTCCCTCGGACGACACGACAGACAACCTCTTGGTCCGGCTGATTCAATCTGCGTCGGAGATCCAACCTGAGGTCACGACCACAGACGCCGACGAAGCCCACGGCTTCGTCATGGATCAACTCGGATGGTCTGTGCCTCCTCCCGACTTTACAGGGCTGGCACTCGTGGGCAGTGCAATCGCGGCCATCGGGTCCATCCAACCCTCAGAAGCCGCTACGCCTGTCGACGTCGAGATACCCGTGTTTCGGTACGAAGGTGCTGCAGGTGAACGTGTGCATGTCTATGCCTACGATTACATCCTGCTGGATCGGACGCGGTCGGTCTTCGACCTTCCTGATGCAGCCTACGCGGTCCTAAGTGAGCCTACGCCGGTGGACTCGCGTGTCGTCGACGGGGCCTACGTCGTCTCGTGGCGCCAGCGGGCCATGATCTACTCCGCCGTGACCAACGAAGAGGTCGTCGCGGAGCAGATCCGGCAGGCAGTGGCACTGTAGCTATTGGGGCCTCCGTCATCCTGCTGGCGCGTCAAGCTCGATTCGGAAGGTTGTGCCTTCGCCAGGTCGAGTCTCCAGGAGGCTCAGTTCGCCGCCGTGGTACGACTCGACGATCCGACGCGCCAGGCTCAGTCCCAAGCCCCATCCGCGGCGTTTGGTCGAGAACCCCGGTCGGAACACGTGCCGCGCGGTTGCCCGGTCCATCCCCTTTCCCGTGTCACGCACCTCCACGAGCACGCGGTCCTGCTGGCGGCGAACGGTGAGATCGATTCGATGCGGATTCGGAGTGCCTTCCAGGGCGTCCAGAGCGTTCTTGAGAAGGTTCTCGACGACCCATTCGAACAGCTCCACGTTGAGCATGGCGTCCACGCCAGCAGGTGACTCGACCGTGATCTCGACAGGCGAGCCGAGCTGCGGGACGCGACGTCGGATGTAATCGGCCACGCGCTCCAGGACCGGCAGCACGTGGGCCCGTTCGAGTTCAGGCTGCGACCCGATTTTCTCGAATCGGTCCGCCACGCGCCGAAGCCGGTCCGTGTCTTGCTCAAGTTCATCGGCGACGTCGGAAGGGTCTGCGGCACCATCGAGCCGGAGGAGCTCGATCCACCCCATCATCGAGGAAAGGGGCGTCCCGAGTTGGTGCGCGGCCTCCTTGGCCATGCCGACCCACAGACTGGACTGCTCACTTCGCCGCACATACGAGAATCCGAGATACCCGACCAACACGAACAACCCGACGACTGCCAGTTGGACGATCGGAAAGAGGCGGATAAGGCGCGCCAGCGGGCTCTCGCCGTAGTGGATGAGCAGCGGTCCGCCTGGCACGTCGTTCAACCGGATTGGCTCGTGGACGCGGTCCATCTCGCGAGCGAGCGCCAGCCACTCCCCTTCTGGCGCATCGACGTTGCGCTGCAGGCTGGCGAACGTCATCGACGTGTCAGTGATGATGGCCGGGATACTGAATCGGTCCGGTATGATGATCTGCGACACCACGAAGTCGAGACCGCTGGCGGGGCCGCCGGCGTCGAGAGAGTCCAGCAGCGCGCTCGTCCGCTGACGCTCGTCATCAGACAGGGCCGAGTCGATGGTCGCCTCTAGGGAAGCGAGACGCTCTGCGGCCACCTGCTCAAGGGCAGACGCTTCGTACTGGAACTCGATCGCAGCGGCCCAGAGTTCGACGGCCCGCTCGTCCTGGGCCTCCAGCTGTGCTGCCAGGCGTTGCGTAAAGGCCAGCGAGGCCACGCCGATCGCGACTGCCGCCAGGATGAGTCCCAGCTTGAGCTTGGTTGTGGTGCGGTAGGCCTGCAAGGGATCGTCAGGGGTCAGCGCTCAAGGCGTGCGCCCCAAGCTCGGGTATCTGACCCAGCGGCGCCTACGCAACCAGTGTCTCCTCTCGTTTGGGGCCCGTCCCGATCACCGTGATCGGGATGTCCAAGTGATCGCTGACGAATTGGAGGTAGTCGCGCGCCTGCGCTGGCAGGTCACCGATGGTCGCGGCGTCGCTCAGGTCGCCCGTGAAGCCTGTTAGGGTCTCCAGCACGGGCTTCGCACGGCTGAGCGTGGACAGGTCTGTCGGGAATCGCGTAGAACGCTTGCCGTCGATCTCGTAGGCGGTACACACCTGGAGCGTGTCCAGGGCCGAGAGCACATCGAGCTTGGTGACGGCGATGTCCGTGAATCCGTTGAGGCGTGCGGTGTAGCCGAGGGCCACCAGGTCCAGCCAACCACATCGGCGCGGGCGACCGGTCGTGGCACCGAACTCGGCTCCCTCGGCTCTGAGCTTCTCGCCTGTGGCGTTGTCGAGCTCGGTTGGGAATGGCCCGTTGCCCACCCGGGTCGAGTACGCTTTCACGATCCCGATGACGCGCTTGATCTGCGTCGGTGGCACGCCCAGCCCAGTGCACGCACCGCCAGCGGTGGGATGGGAGGACGTGACATACGGGTAAGTTCCGTGGTCGACGTCCAACAACGAGCCTTGCGCCCCTTCGGCCAGTACGTTCTGACCCTTCGCGAGCGCGTCGGCCAGGAAATCTGTGGTATCGGTGACGTACGGGTCGATGAGTCGGTCGAACTCGACGTACTCCTCGACGATTGCCTCCACGTCGAGCTGCTTGCTGTTGTAGACCGACGACAGGATCTCGTTCTTCTCGCCAATCGCCTCGCGGAGCTTTCTCGCCAGCTCGTCGCGGTTGAGCAGGTCCACCACGCGAATGCCAGAGCGCGCAAACTTGTCGACGTACGCGGGCCCGATCCCTCGGCCCGTGGTCCCGATCGCCTCGGCATCCCGCCAGCGCTCGCGGGCCTGATCGAGCGCCTTGTGGTACGGCATGATCAGGTGGGCGTTGTGGCTGATCTTCAGCCGCCCATCAACAGGGTACCCGAGTGCCTCGATCTGGCCGATCTCCTCGACGAGGGCGCCGGGGTCGATCACGACGCCATTGCCAATCACGCAGGTCGTCGCGTCGTGGAAGATGCCCGAAGGGATTAGGTGCAGAACGAACTCCTCATCGCCCCACTTGATCGTGTGGCCCGCGTTTGCGCCGCCCTGGTAGCGCGCGACGATGTCCATGTCTGGAGCGAGGAGGTCGACGACCTTTCCTTTGCCTTCGTCGCCCCATTGGGCGCCGATGACGACGGTGACTGGCATGGGTAACGGTTCTGGCTCGTGCCCTGCGGGCACGCGGGTGGATGAGCAGGCCTTCGCGAGCGGTGCCTACGCCGAGAAGCTGGCGGCTGCGTCTTTGGCTGTCGGGTACTGCTGGAAGACGCCGTCGAGCTTGGTCACCTCGAGGAGCGTCCGAACCCGATCGCTCACAGCGGCCAGGCGTAGGTCTCCACCCGTGTTTCGGGTCGTCGTCAGGGCACCGATCAGCATTCCGAGGCCCGACGAATTCATGTGGCGGATCCCGGCCAAGTCGACCACGACGCGAAGGGGCGAGTCTCCTCTGGCGTCGTGGAGAGCGTCGTGAAGCGCGGAGCCATCCGGGCCGCCGAGGGCATCGCCGTCGAGGGAGAAGACGGCGACGCCGTCGATGTCAGAAGTGCGGATATCCATGAGGGGCAAGGCAGATGCTGGAAGCTACGGGCGCCCTGCCCCTCTGGATGCGATCAGATCTGGATGCGATCAGACACGAGCCGTCGAGACCACGCGCCGGGCTGGCGCATACTTCTTCCGCAGAGCCACGACGATCGGGCTCGCAACAAAGATCGAGGAGTAGGTTCCTACCGCGATGCCCACGAGGAGCGCGAGCGAAAAGCCCTTGAGCACCTCGCCACCGATCAGGAACAGGACGAGGACCGCGATCATGGTCGTCCCCGATGTCAGAATTGTGCGAGAGAGCGTCGTGTTCACGGCTCGGTTGGCGACCTCCACGAACGGCTCCGTCTTGAACAGGAGTGCGTACTCGCGGATGCGGTCGAACACCACCACCGTGTCGTTGATCGAGTAGCCGACGATCGTCAGCAGGGCCGCGATGATGGCCTGGTCGATCTGGAGCGAGAACGGGGTGATGTTGTGGAACAGGGCGAACAGGCCGAGCACCACGAGGACATCGTGCGCCAGCGTGATCACAGCCGCCACTGCGTACCGCCAGTCGAAGCGGACGAAGATGTAGAGCAGGATCACGAAGAGTGCCCCGAGGACCAGGACGATCGCTTTCTCGGCGAGGTCCGAGGCGATGCTCGGGGTCACGAGGTAGCGACCCAGGATCTCGGACTGGGCGCCCTCGAACGTTCCGTCGATCGTGCTGGTGACCGTCGCGGCGAGCGTCTCGGACTCCCCGCTGGCGGCGGTCCGCACCTGGATCGTCAGCGGGTCGCCGTACTCCTTGGCTTGAAAAACGTCGCCGGTGGCCGACGAGAGCGCCGACGCCACCTCGGACGGCGGGACGGGCACCTCCGTGCCGACGATGAACTCGTTGCCGCCTCGGAAGTCGATGCCGACTTCGAGGCCGACGAAGAGCAGTGAGAGAATGGCGATCGTGAGCAGGACGCCCGAAATCGCGTAGCTGTCCTTGTTGTGACTCAGGAAGTCGAAGGACGGGTTTTCAAAGATTCGCATATCCGTGTATCGGTACGGGGTACTTGGTGCGAGGTACGGGCGCAGAGCCGAGGCATCCCTCGACCCCTGCACCGGGTACCGATCTAGCCGAAGGCGACGTCGGTGCCGCGCTCGATGACGAAGTAGTCGACGAGGAGCCGCGTCACGACGAGAGCCGTGAACAGCGACGTCAGGATGCCCGCCATGAGGGTGACGGCGAAGCCCTGAATCGGCCCGACGCCGAATGAGAACAGGATCACGCCGATGAGGAACGTGGTGATGTTGGCGTCGGCGATGGCCGAGAGGGCCTTCCCGAAGCCGCCCTCGACGGCCGCCTTCATCGTCTTGCCACTCGCCATCTCCTCTCGGATGCGCTCGAAGATGAGCACGTTGGCGTCGACCGCCATGCCGATCGTCAGGAGGATGCCGGCCATGCCCGGCAGCGTCAGCGTGGCGCCGAAGCTGGCGAGGACGCCGAAGATGAACACGACGTTCAGCAGCAGCGCGACATTGGCGATCATCCCGGCGCCGCGGTAGTAGATCGCCATGAACACGCAGACGAACAGGAAGCCGATCAGAAGCGCGCGCGTGCCCGCCCGGATTGAGGCCGCACCCAGGCTCGGGCCGACCGTCCGCTCCTCGGCGATGGTCACCGGCGCGGGGAGGGCGCCAGACTTGAGCACCGTCACGATGTCGTCGACCTCCTGACGGGTGAAGCTGCCCGAGATCTGAGTTCGGCCGCTCGGGATCCGCTCGTTGATGGTCGGGAACGTGTAGACGAGGTTGTCGAGCACGATGACGACAGGCTTGTCTCGGTTGGCTCCCGTGATCTGGCTCCAGCGGCTCGTTCCCGCACCGTCCATGGTGAGCGACACCATCGGCGCGTTGGTGTAGGGATCGAAGTCAGGTCCAGCGTCGGTGATCGTCTCTCCGGAGAGCTCGACGCGCTCGTTGACCGCCAGCAGGTAGTGAACCCCACTGCCATCGTCTGTGATGCCAGCCTCCGGGTTGGCCGTGTAGAGCAGCTCTACGCCCGGTGGGATGATGGGCTGCGCACCGGGATCTGCCAACAGCTCGCTCACGCGGGCTGTGTCGGCGGCGGCCACGACGCCCGCGATCGGCGAGTTCGGGGCGACCTGGATCATCTGGAACACCTCCGCCAGCGGGTTTCCACCCTCCGCGTCGTCAGTGGCGTCCGCAGTGATGGCGCTCAGGTCGAGTGCGTCAGACGTATCCGCCTCTTCGGCCGCATCGGCATCGGACACCTGGACAGCGGTCGTGTCGGTGTCTGTGGACGCGGTGGTGTCCGCTGGCGCCTCCTGCCCGGCCTCGTAGTACTGGAGCAGGGCCGAGGCCATCTGCTGGATCTCCTCGGTCGGCGGGGTGAGGTGGAACGTCAGCTTCGCGGTGCCCTTGAGGAGCTCACGGACGCGCTCCTCGTCGTCGATGCCCGCGAGCTCGACCACGATGCGGGAGGAGCCCTGACGCTGGATGAGCGGCTCGGTCACGCCGAACCGGTCGATCCGCTGGCGGATGATCTCCTCGGCCCGGACGAGCGCCTCGTCGACCTCGTCGCGGAGGTAGGTCTCGACGTCGCCGTTCTCGGACCGAGCGGTGATGTCCGCGTCGGCGTTGCGGAAGTAGCGTGCGAGACGGGTCCCCTCTCGCTGATCCTCGATCGCGTTCGAGAAGAGGGTAACGAAGTCGTCGTTGGAAGTCGCGGCTTGCTCCTGAGCGACCGCCAGCGCCGCGTCGAACGTCTCGTCCTCTCGGCCCTCTGCGAGCTCACGGAGCAATGCGCCCGTCCCAACCTCCAGGGTCACGTGCATTCCGCCCTGCAGGTCGAGCCCCAGCTTGAGGGCCTCCTCACGGGTTTGAATGATATCAGCGGAGTTCTCCGCCTCGTAAGCCTCTCGCTCCTCCTCGCTCATCGCGGCGAGGTCGCGCTCCTGGAGCGCGTTTTGGACCGTCGGGAAGAGCTGCCACATGGAGATGAGCAGCAGGGCCGCGACGGCAAAGATCTTGAATCCGTTGCCTTGCATAGGTGGTGTGGGCGCACGGGGGCGCCGGAACGTCAAAGGGGGCACCCGTTCCCAACGAACGGGCAGACAGTCGATGTGCAGAAGCCGGCCCGCTGGCGGGCCGCGACGCGCTAGGGACCGCGCGGCTGCGCAGAGGGCCCAGCGTCGGGCGTGCGCCACGAGGCGCACTCGTCCTGGGTCGAAACCAGTCCGCCAGACGGCGGCGGAGATGCGGCCGCGCCGACGACAGACGCCAGCGGGGACGATGAGCCCGACCCGGTGGCCAAGACTCGAATCCGGGTGTCCTCGACCGTGACGGGCGCCACGCCGGAGAACGACGCCGCGCCGATGAGGCGCGCGATGGCCTCGGCGGACACGGCTTCGTCGACAGCTTCGGAGTACGCCTCCGCAAATGCCGCGATGGGATCGTCGCTCGACCGTGCCGCGGCGAGTGCCGACTCAAACGCCTCGTCGTCGTCTAGAACCGACCGAACGGCCGTCGTGCGAGCGTCTGCCTGCGCCGTCGGAACCACCGTCGCACCGGCCGCCACCGCCAGCAGGGCAGCGACGAAGCGGCGGAGGGTGGGCTGACGGAGCAGGTGCACGGGGTACGCTCGGGACGCGGGAAGCTACGCGCTGCGCCAGCGGAACCGGGGAGAGCCTCACCCGGCTTCGCCTGCGCTTGACACGCCGCCCCGCAAACTCACCCCGCTGGCGGGTTAGTGCTCGGTCACCTCCACGCCGCGCCAGAAGGCGACGTGGTCGCGAATCTGCGAGGCCGCATCTTTGGGGTCGCGGTAGATCCAGGCGGCGTTGGGGTTGCGCTCCCCGTCGACCACGACGTCGAAGTATCCGGCGGTGCCCTTCCAGGGGCAGACGGTCGTGTGGTCAGAGTCTTCCAGGTGGTCGCGGTTGAGAGCGTCCGGCGGGAAGTAGTGGTTGCCCTCGACGACGACGGTGTCGTCGCTCTCTGCGATCACGGATCCGTTCCAGGTGGCTTTCATGGCGATGGCGTCAGGCCGGCAGAACCGCCAGCAGGTGAAGGATCAGTCCAGGCGCTCCAGTCGGACGCCAGCGGCGACGTCCCGAGGCGCGGGGACCACGCACACCCGATTCTCTCGGAATGGGTCAACGACGACGGGAAGCCACTGGTACTGCGACAGCTCTGCCCGCTCTCGCCCGAATCGATCCGCGACGGCTGTCTTGAGCGTCTCGTAGGCCGCAGGGCCCACGATCAATGCCGTCGGCTCGCCGCCAGCGGACTGGATGTCGCGGACGCTCTGGTCGATCGACTCCAGCAGGCGGTCGGCAGTCGGAGAGGAATCGAGGATGGTCATGCGAACGGTGCAGAGATTC
>JBCDLV010000019.1:0-20783 GCA_038744895.1 Bacteroidota bacterium
CGTGTCCGGGTCGGCGAGGGCGTTCTGCAGCTCCCAGTCCTCGAACCGGGCCAGGTCGTCCCGGATCGCCTTCATGACGTAGGCCACGACGACCGCGTCGTCGAGGAATCCGGTCCCGAGGATGAAGTCGGGGATGAGGTCCGCTGGCGTCACGAAGTAGAGAAGGCCCGCGGCCACGAAGGCGATGGCCTTCCACGGCAGGCGGCGGTACTCGCCCCGCGTGATAGCGCTCGCCAGGCGAAGGAGGCGGGGCAGGTCGGCGCGAAGCGAGCCGAGCCGGCTGCGGTCCTCGCGGAGCTGCGCCTGCGCACGGCGGATGACGGCCCTCAGCCGGCTGGGGTTGTCAGCGAGTTCCTCGGCATCGCCTTGGACAAGGCGAAGGCCGCGGCGGGCGGTTTGGCGATCGGCGGACACGGCGTCTGGGGGCGGGTCTGCGCTCAACGTACGACGGCGCCTCTGGAGACGGACGGTGTTCCGCGGCTGCCCGGTACCTTCAGGCGCTTCCCTGCCGATCCACATGAATCGCCTCGCGCTCGCCGCCCTTCTCCTCGCCGCGCCAGCTGTCGCGCAAGACGCCGACGCCCCGCTGGCGCATGACGCTCCGAACCCGGTGGCCGCGACGCCAGCGGAGGTGCGGATGGCGGCGGCCGACGACCGCCAGCGGTTGATCGACCGTTCGCCGGTGGCCGAGGTGCCGTTCCGGTCGGTCGGTCCCAGCGTGATGTCGGGGCGCGTCGCCGCGGTCGAGGGCAAGCCCGGCGACCCGGGCACCTTCTACGTGGGGTACGCTTCCGGTGGTCTCTGGCACACCGCCAACGGAGGGGCCTCCTTCACACCGCTCTTCGACGCCATGCCGACGATTACCATCGGCGACGTCGCGGTCGACTGGCGAGATCCGGAGGGCGACGGGCCGACGGTGTGGGTGGGGACGGGCGAGGCCAACTCGTCCCGCTCGTCCTACGCGGGCACCGGCATGTACGTGAGCACCGACGGCGGACAACGCTGGGAGCACCGCGGACTCGCCGAGACGCAGCACATCGGTCGGGTGGCCGTTCACCCCGAGAATCCAGACGTTGTGTGGGTCGCAGCGGTCGGCCACCTGTACTCGCCGAACCCGGAACGCGGCGTGTACCGGACGGAGGATGGCGGACAGTCCTGGCAGCGCGTCCTGTTCGTGGACGACGACACGGGGGCCATCGACCTGGTGGTCGACCCATCCGATCCGGACCGGCTCTATGCGTCGACGTGGACGCGGAGTCGGCGCGCCTGGGATTTCCGGGAAGGCGGCCCCGGTTCGGCCATCTGGGGCAGCGACGACGGTGGGCGCTCGTGGTCGCGCCTGTCGGCCGAAGGCTCCGGCTTCCCGACCGGCGGCACGGTCGGCCGCATCGGCCTGGACGTGCACCCGAGCGGTGTGCTCACGGCAGTCGTGGACAACCAGGCACGCCGGCCTGCTGCCGATGACCTCGACACACCGGCCCTGACGCGCGACCAGCTGCGCACGATGGACCGGGACGTGTTTCTCCAGCTGGCGGAGGACGACATCAACGCGTTTCTCGACGCCAACAACGTCCCCTTTAGCTACACCGCACAGACGATCCTGGAGGATGTCCGCGAGGGACGCCTCGTGCCGGCAGACCTCGTCGCCTTTCTGGAAGACGCCAATCGCCAGCTGTTCGACACGCCGGTCGTCGGCGCGGAGGTGTACCGATCCTCCGATGCGGGTCGGACATGGGCGCGCACTCATGCCGAGCCCATCGACGACCTCTACTACTCGTACGGCTACTACTTCGGCATCGTGCGCGTGGACCCGTACGATGCGGACCGAATCTACCTCCTCGGCGTCCCGCTCATCGGCTCCGCCGACGGCGGGGCCACCTGGCAACGCGCCGATGCTGCGCATGTCCACGTCGACCACCACGACCTATGGTTCGACCCCGATCGACCAGGGTTCATGATCTCCGGCAACGACGGGGGCATCAACATCACCTACGACAGCGGGGCCACCTGGACGAAGCAAAACAGCCCGGCCGTCGGCCAGTTCTACACCGTCCAAGTCGACAACGCCGAGCCGTACAACGTGTACGGCGGCCTCCAGGACAATGGCGTGTGGGTCGGGCCGAGCACCTACCGCGCCTCCGCCCGCTGGCGCGCCGAGGGAGCGTATCCATACCGGCGGCTCATGGGCGGCGACGGCATGAAGGTCCAGGTCGATGACCGGGACGGCACGGTCTACACCGGCTTCCAGTTTGGCAACTACGTCCGCACGAATCGGAGCGGCGAGGGCCGCCCCAGCCGCATCGTACCCCAGCACGAGCTCGGCGAGCGCCCCTTCCGCTTCAACTGGCAGACGCCGATCTGGCTGAGCCGACACATCCCGGACGTGCTCTACTTCGGCTCGAACCGAGTGCACCGCTCGCTGGACCGAGGCGAGACCTGGGAGGAGATGTCCGACGACCTCACCGCTGGCGGGCTCCCCGGCGACGTTCCCTTCGGCACGCTCACGACGCTCCACGAGTCGCCGTTCGAGTTCGGACGGCTGGCGGCGGGCACGGACGATGGCAAGGTGTGGGTGACCGAGGACGGCGGGCGTACCTGGCACGACCGCTCGGCGGGCCTGCCGGAGTTCCTGTGGGTCAGCCGGGTCGAGCTCTCCGCCCACGACGAGAACAGTCTTCTGGTGGCCTTGAATGGCTACCGTTGGGATCACTTCGACAGCTACGTGTACCACTCGACCGATCTGGGACGCACGTGGAGTCGCATCGGTACGGACCTCCCGGCGGAGCCGGTCAACGTGGCCAAGGAAGACCCACACAATCCCGACATCCTCTACGTCGGGACCGACGGCGGGCTGTACATCTCGCTCGACCGCGGCGCCAGCTTCTCCGCGTTCCACGGCCACCAGGCGGCCGTCGATGACGTGCGCGGCCCGTTCGATGGAGCGGACGACCACGCCAGCAGTCCGCATCTGCCACACGTTCCGGTCCACGACCTCGTGGTGCAGGAGCGTGAGCGCGACCTGGTGATCGGTACGCACGGCCGCTCGCTCTGGGTCGCCGACCTCGACCTCGTGTCTCAGCTCTCAGGCGAGGTCATGGCGCGAGCGCTCCACGTGTTCGCTCCGGATACCACGCGCCATCAGTCCAACTGGGGCACGCGAGGGTATACCTGGTCCGACCCGCCTGAGCCGGAGGTCGAAATCGGCTACTGGTCCACGCAGGACGGAACGGCTGCCGTCCGAGTGCTCGACGCCGACGGCGACGAGGTCCAGACGATGCAGGACTCCGCAGAGCCTGGTCTCAACCTCATGACGTACGGCCTGACCAGCAACCGACCGCTGGCGGACGATGCCGAGGCCGGGGAAGACACCGGCAGGTTCTACCTCATGCCTGGGGAGTACACCGTCGAGATCCGCGTAGGCAGCGAAACGTCGATGGCGCCCCTCGTGGTCGAAGCTGGCCCGCCGCCTCGGAGCCGCGCCCGAAAGAAGACGCCGTAGCTCAGTCCGGCCGGGCGTACTTGCGTGGGAGGAGGTCCTTCAAAGGCACCTCCTCCAGCGTCTCGGCCCCGGCGATGAGGACGGTGGCCTCGGGTGCGTAGTCCAGGATTAGTTCTCGGCACATCCCGCACGGAGACACGACGGCCCCGTCGCGACGCACGGCCACGACGGTCTCGACGTCCGTATCGCCAGCCGCGGCGGCCATGCCCAACGCGATGGCCTCGGCACAGACCGCGATACGGCCAACGTGCGCTTCGAGGTGTACCGCGCTGAACATGGCGCCGGAGCGCGTACGGAGCGCTGCCCCGATCTCGTGGACATCGTCGCGCCCCAGGTCTGCGATGATCGTGCGCGCCGCCAGCAGGAGATCCTGATTCGCGTCCGAGAGGTCCACGTCTACTGTGTCGCCTTGTCGAAGGCGGCCGCTAGTCGTTCTCCGGCTGCGGCGTCGAACTGCTCGAGAACCGGTCGGCCGTTGGTCTCTGTGGACTCGAACGGAGACGGATTCCCGTTCACCATCTCGACGACCACCCGGCCACCCTCGTAGCGCACGTCCTCGATCTCCGAAAGCGGAACGCTCACGGAAGCGCTGAGGCCCTCCGCGACTGCACCGGTTACGGCGCGCGCAATGGCGCCGCCCATCCCCGTTTGGTCTTCGGTCTCCTCTTTCATACTCGTCTCGATCTCGGCCTGTACGTCAGCCGACAAACGGGCGAAGAGCCCTGCATTGGTCACGCCCATCTCGATGCTACCATCCGTCGTCTGGACGGCATCGACGAGATCGCCCGGCGGCTCGTCCTGGAACAACACACCGGTCGAGATCTGACCGAGGTCGATCTGCTCCTCGTCGGTCTGGATGCTGTCTTCCGCTGTCTGCGAGTCGTCGGTATCGCCGTCGGCTCCTGTGCAGGCGGCGAGGGGGAGAAGAAGCGTGAGAACGAGAAATCGCATGGTCAGCGGGTGATGGAGGGCGAGCGCAGGGAAGTATCGGCGGACGTGGTGTCAGACCGTACCCGAAGGCTGCGACGATCGTTCGAGAGCACACGATCCGGGTCGGCCGCCAGAGGGTGCAGGTCGCGGGCTCGTGCCCGGCCCAATCGAAGCCGCACTGGACAGTGGGCTACTCCGCTGGCGTCAAGGTCAAGGTCCACACGGTGGGACCGGGAAGGAACGGGCTGGACCTGCCCTCGACCCAGTCGTGGTGGCCGGCGCCCCAGTACGGCGAGAGGAAATGCCCTGCTTGACCACCGGGCATGTGGAAGATGCCACGCTCCTCGTGGCCTGGCGAGACGACCATGCGCTGCGAGGCGCCAAACCCAGTGCCGCTGACGCGAGGCATCCGGCTGTCGCCGAACTGTTCGACGGCCGGCATCCGAAGCCGATCACCGACGCCCGGGATCACAGACGCCATCGGGTGCTCCATGCGAAGCGTGTTGGACGTGCCCCAGGTGGCCGCGGCGGGATCGTCGTGGCGGTCAGCGAGCGCGTCGGCAGCGTCGAGCAAGAGGGCGTCCCACGAGTCGAACCCATCGGGCAGCAGGTGGGCGGGCTGCTCGGTCACCAGAGCCCAGGCGGGCGCCTCGGTACGGTTCGGGAAGCCAGCCCGGTTGCCGACCCTCTGGCGCGCGGAGGCGAGAAACGGAGAGACCGCGCGGTCGACGACCAGCCAGCGCCACTCACGGACGAGGAGGTACGCTGGATCGCTGGGCTGCGCTCTGCCGGTCCACGCGTCGCGCACGACCTCGGCAAGCTCGTCTTGGCGTCCGGCGGTATCGAGCGTCGAGAGGAGCAGATCGCGCCATCGGCTCAGGAAGAGCGCGCGATCGTCGAGTTGGATCGCCAGCAGGTCTTGCTCCGTGACGGGTGCTACGAGGTCGCGAAGGCCGTCGCGGATCTGGCGGGCCCGCGCCCCGTGAGCGTACCTGCCCTCACCCACCATCGCCAGCGCGTCGCCGGACACCACGCGGGCGTTGGCCGTCCACAGCCGACCGTCCGCGGGGTCGACGACGCGAGGTACGTCAGCAGGTGAGACGAAGCCCGGCCACCGGGCATCCGGATCCGAGGAGTCGACGGGTCGGCGTCCGTCCCTGCCGTCGCGGATTGGGATCTGCCCGGCGATGGTCCAGCCGATCCGTCCATCCCGGTCGCCAGCGACGAAGTTCTGGGCCGGGATGCCCGACCGGTTGGCAGCGTCCAGCGCCTCGTCCAGCGTCGTCGCCTGCTCGACATCCATGAGGGTCAGGTTGGTCGCCTCGGGTCGGTGCGCCGTCCACTGCATCGCATACGCGACGCCGTCGCCATCGCGAGCCGTCACGGGTCCCCAGGGCGTCTCCACGATCGCCAGCTGGCGGACCTCCGCACCCACCTGAATGTCCTCGTACAGGGTATCGACGGCTACCGTCCCCGAGTCGCTTCGCACGACACCGGGTTGGTTCGGTACGTCCTCCAGGCGCACGTAGTCGATGTAGTCGCCGTATGAGTTGGTAAACCCCCAGGCCACATCCCCGTTGCTTCCGACGACCATCAGCGGCGTGCCTGGCAGCGTGACACCGGTGACGCGTCGGCCATTCACGACCAGGCTGGCGCGGTACCAGATGTGTGGGAGCCTCAGGCCCAGGTGCATGTCGTCTGCCACCATCGCGCTGCCCGTCTCGGACAGGTCACCGCTGACGGCCCAGTTGTTGGATCCCGCGGCGGGAGGGTCGTCGATGCGTGTCTCGTCGCTCTCGACGGTAAACCCATCCATCTCCTCGACCGTTGGCATTGGCGGTGGTGTGAAGGGGTCGCCTTCGATGGGCGCATCCCATGCGTCGCCTCGTGGGGTTAGGAACTCGGCCAGAGCGCCCGGCAGCGTCTGGTCGATGGCGTGGCGTTGCAGCTCGACTCCAAACCCTCCGTCGTGCTGCAGGTCGATGCTCATGGCGAGGGCGGCCAGGATCGTGTCCTCCGGCCGCCACGGCTCCGGCGCCTGCCGAAGCGCCAGGTACTCGAAGGGGCGCGCGTCGAGACCTTCCCGCCCGGCATTGACCCCATCGACATACGCGTCCAGGACCGCGCGGTGATCGGACGGCAAGCGCTCCACGACGGTTCTGGCCCGCTGGCGGAAGCGGTGGATGCGGTACGTCGAGTCCGTTCGCCAGGTGGACTCGCCGAGCAGCGCTGAGAGTTCGCCAGCGGAGGCCCGGCGCAGGAGGTCCATCTGGAAGAAGCGCTCCTGGGCGTGGAGGTAGCCCAGCGCCTGCGCAGCGTCGGCGCGCGTCGCCGCGGTGACGCTGGGGACGCCAGCGGAGTCGCGCTCGACGGTCACCGGCGACGTGAGCCCGGCGATCGAGCGCTCCCCGTCGAGGACGGGCAGGCTGGCGCGGAGGGTGCCCCAAATGCTTGCTGCGCCAAGCAGGGCGACGACAACGACGAGGGCGAGGACGATGAGGAGAGCCCGTTTCATGGTCCGTGCGGAGACGCGGCGATGGGACCGGATGGTACGGACCCGCGTTGACTCCGCTCACCGACCGACGCGCCATGCCGTCCCGAAACGTTTACCACGTCGTTCCCAGCGACGGCCGCTGGGGCGTTCGCCTCGAAGGGTCTCCGACGCTCTCGTACGAAACCGACACGCAAGAGGGAGCCATCGACCGCGCGTCCGGCTACGTTCGCCAGCTGGGTGCCGGGCGCGTGGTGGTCCACGGAGACCGCGGCCAGATCCAGACGGTCCACACGTTCGACCAGCTTCCGGTTCGCGAGCCGTCGTTCTTGGACCTGGTTCTGACCAAGCCGGTCCTGGTGGGTGTGGGCGTGGCCGCCCTCGTGGCGTTCGGGTACGGGCTCAGCCGCCGCTAGTGCCCTCGCCCGCTGGCGGGGCGGGAGCCGTACCGTCGTCCTCGCTGAAGCGCGGCATGTCCGACCGGCGTTGCGACTCCTGCTCCTCGACCTGCCGCTGCACATCTTCGTTGCCCCACCCCCGGGTGATGAGGACCGTCGCGACGACGGAGAGTACCACGATCAGGGCGACGAAGACGCCGACGAAGGTCCGGGACTGAGAGCGGTTGAGAGGCATCGTTTCGCGGGTGCCCGCTGGCAACGACGGTGTGGGGTCAAGGTTCGCGAGACTCCGTGCCCCACTGACGCACGAGCGCGTGAACGTAGCGCAACGCGTGCTCCAGGTTTTGAACGGTGTTCCATTCGAACCGCGAGTGGAAGTCGTGGCCACCGGTGAACACGTTGGGGCACGGAAGGCCCATCTCGCTCAGCCGGGCACCGTCGGTCCCTCCACGGACGGCCTCGAACGCGAGGTCGATCCCCAGACTCTCGGCAGCATCCACCGCGACGGTGATCGCCCTCGGGTCGACCGCTTCGATGTACGTTTTCATGTTGCGATACCGGTCCACGATGTCGACCGTCACCGATGCGCCCCACGTACCAGCGGCCTCCTCCGCCAGCTGGCGGAGGCGTCGGCGGCGTTCGTTCAGCCCGTCCTCGTCGAAGTCGCGGAGGAGGATGTGCACCATGGCGCTCTCGACGTCGCCGCGGATCGCCTGGGGATGAAAGAACCCCTCGCGCCCCTGCGTGGTCTCGGGCGCCTCGGCGCGTGGGAGGGAGGACACCAGGTGGCCCGCCGCGCGCGCTGCATTCACCATCACCCCGTTGGCATAGCCGGGGTGGACGATCACGCCGTCGAAGGTGACTGTCGCATCGGCAGCGCAGAACGTCTCGACGTTGAGGACATCCCGCCCGGAGCCGTCGAGTGTGTAGGCGATGTCTGCGCCCAGCCGATCCAGGTCCACGTGCTCGGTGCCGCGGCCGACCTCCTCGTCCGGCGTGAACAGCAGGCGCACGGTCGGCCGCGGCGATGGCCGCTCGCCCTGCTGGCGCGCCGCCTCGTCGGACCGGACGAGGTCCGCCGCCAGCTGCATGGCCAGCGCGAGGCCTGCCTTGTCGTCCGAGCCGAGGAGCGTGGACCCGTCGCTCGTGATGATGTCGTGGCCGACGTGGGCTGCCAACGCGGGCTGCAGGTCCGGATCGAGTGCGCCCCACGGAAGGCCGACCGTACCGCCCGCATACCCCTGTGTGATGTGAGGCCGGACGTTCTCTCCAGGAGCGTCGCACGACGTGTCGACGTGCGCGACCAGGGCCACGACCGGACTGTCCGCCGCGCGGTCGGGAGGCAGCGTCGACGGGATCGTCGCATAGACGTAGCCCCACTCGTCGATCTGGGCATCCAGGCCCAGGCCTCTGAGTTCGTCGACCAGAATTTGGCTGAGGTCCCGCTGGCGCTCAGTCGATGGAAAGACGGTAGCGAACGGGTCCGACGTGGTCCACACTTCGGCATAGCGGCACAGCCGCTGGGCCACGGTCGGAAGGTCTGGAATGTCCCGCCAGGGGAGAGGGGTGTTGTCCAAAGGGCGAAAAGGAGAGGAATGCAGGCTGGTGTGCCTTTCGAGACGCACCGCTGGCGACCAACTTCGCGGCGCCCTTTTCCGATCCCATGCGCTTCGCCCTCCTCGCATTTCTCTCGCTCACCTTCGTCGCGTGCGACTCTGCCAGCATCGAGCAAGGCGACCCGTTCGTGTACGCGACCGACGGCACGGACGGCGTCAGCGGATTGATCCGGGCGCCCAACGGAGATCTGGTTGTGGTCGGGTCCAGTGAAGGCATCCCTCGTCCTGCCGATGGAACGCTGGCGCTGCCAACGGTGCTTCGCTTCTCCGAGACCGGGACGCTGCGCTCCGCGGAGGTGTACCGAGACATCGGCTTCGGACGGGTGGTTTCCGCAGCGTTCTTGGGCGACGAGTTGGCCGTGACAGCCTATGCCGGACCCGATGACATCGGAAGCAGCCAGGTCGTGGTGTACCGCACCGATGGCCAAGGGCGGCGCGTGAGCGAGTTGCTTCGCCCACGAGCTGAATTCGCTCCCGTCGAGGCGTTCGTCGGCCTAGAGGACGGAAGCGCTGTCGTGGCAGTGCGGCCCGAGTCCCCGGATGCGCCCTCGCTCTATCGTATCGACGCCAGCGGTCGCGTGGCGTGGTCTGAGCGTCCGGGTGGACTCAGAGTCTCTGCTCTCGCGCCTGCGCCAGCAGGGGACGTGTACCTGCTGGGGCAGCGCGTCGGGGTCGGCCCGGTCGTCGCTCGTGTCCGTGGCAACGATGGCAGCCTCGTGTGGAGCCTCGACTGGGACAACACCGCGACGCCGGAGCGACTGGCCGCGACCTCCGCTGGCGTCGCCGTGCTCGAAAACCGCCGGTCTCTGGCCGATGGCAGCTCGATTCGCGTCGTGCCGGTGTCGTCGTCTGGAGCGGTTGGGACTCCGATTTCGGTGGCCTCGGCGCCGGGGAGCGCAGACGGCACCTCGCACTCCGAGCGGTCCCTTCGCGGCACATCGCTCGCCGATCTCGGCGGCGGACGCTTCGCCGTCGCGTACACCGAGTCGGGACGTGACATCTTTACGGCGCCAGACGCGTGGGTGGTGACGGCCAGTGCGCAGGGCGTCAGCGAGCGCCAGCGGTTCGGGGTCGAGGGGCGCTGGGTGGACGCCTCCTCGATGCTTCGCCTCTTGGATGGCCGGCTGGCGGTGGCGGGCAGCGTCGGCCCGGAGCAGATTAGCGGCTACGGCGGCGACGACTTCGACATCGTAGTCCGCCTCTACGACATTCGATAGGCAGCCACGGTACCCAGCAGGCGGCCGCGCCAGCGGGTGGACCGCTGGCGTCATGGCGCGGGCTCCGCTGGCGATGGCGAGTACCTTCGGGCCGCTCTCTGCCTCCTGGACGTGCCAGACGCCTCTCCTGCCCGTGTCGCGACGGGCGCGGACCTCCGCCGTTCCATCCTCGACCACGCGCGACACCTGCTCATTGCCGAGGGGTACGATGCCCTCTCGATGCGCAAAATCGCTCGCGCCGTCGGGTGCAGCGCGACGAGCATCTACCTCTACTTCGACAGCAAAGACGCGCTCACCCATGCGCTGATCACGGAGGGCATGGAGCGCCTGTTCGAGGCGCTCAGCGAAGCACAGAACGGGGCGGTCGGCCCTGCGGAGAGGCTCGACCGCCTCTCTCGCGCCTACGTTCGGTTTGGCCTCGACAACCCGGAGTACTACGAGGTGATGTTCCAACTCCGCCCTGAGCGCATGGCTCGGTACCCCGCCGAGGACTACCGCAGGGCGCGTCGCAACACGGCGTTGTTCGAAACCGTGCTGACCGACGGTGTGGCCGACGGCGTGCTCGATCCACAGGGGGCGCCAGCGGTGGTCGCCGAGGTGATCTGGACGGCGCTCCATGGGCTGGTGTCCCTTCACCTGGCACGACGCGTCGACGTCAAGCTGGCGGGTGATGCGCTGGTCGACGCGGCCGTGCGGCAGGTGCTTGTTGCCGTTGGGGTTCGGTAGCCTTCTTCCGCTTTGTGTGGAACAAAGAAGCGCTTTTCTCCATCAGGAAATCTCCGGCCCACCTTTGACGTCCTCAAGCATGGCACTGCAAATCCACACCGCGCCCTCGAACACTGACGGCAAGCTCGTCCTCGGGAAGACGCTCCCGATGCTCCTCGACGACGCCGTCGAGAAGTACCCAAACCCGAAGGCCTTCAACCAGCCAAAGGCGGACGGTGGGTGGCTGACGATGTCGAACCGGGAGTTCCAGGAAGCGGCCAACGAGATCGCCGTTGGGCTCCACGAGAACGGCCTCTCCCGTGGAGATCACGTCGCCTTCTTCATGGAGAGCGACCTCTACTTCGCGCTGGCAGACTTCGGCACGCAGGTCGCGGGCATCGTCAACGTCCCGCTCTACACGACCTACGCGCCGGAGAACCTGGTTTACGTAGCGAAGCACGGCGAGGCAAAGGCCATGTTTGTCTCCAACGAGGAGATGCTGGCTTCGTTTGCCACCTGGGCCGGCGACCTGCCCGACGTGACGCTCGTCATCCTCGCGGAGGGACATGGAGATGGAGTGAGCCTTCCTGAGGGCGTCACACTCAAAACGCTGGACGCCCTTCGGCTGGATGGACGTTCCGCGATTGCCGAGGCGCCCAATCGCCCGGACGAGCTTCGGGACATGATCGAGCCGGGCGACCTCGCGACGCTCATCTACACGTCGGGCACGACGGGCAAGCCCAAGGGCGTCATGCTGTCGCACCAGAACATCTCGTCGAACAGCATCGCCTCGTTCACGGGCATCTCGATTCTCGGTCACCAGGAAGAGCAGGTCGTAACCTTCCTGCCGCTGACCCACATCTTCGCGCGGATGCTCCAGTTTGCGAGTGTCGCCTGGGGGCAGTCGGTCTTCTTCTCCAACCCGGAGATGATCGTGGCCCACCTGGCAGAGGTACGGCCGACGATGTTCGCCTCCGTCCCGCGCGTCCTGGAGAAGGTCTACGACAAGGTCTCACTCGGCGTCTCCGAGTCGACCGGCCTCAAGCACAAGATCGGCACGTGGGCCCTGGGCCTCGCGCGCGAATTCGACGTCTCACGGCCGGACGGTGGGCTCCCAGGATGGAAGTACGGTCTCGCAGACAAGCTGGTCTACTCCAAGCTCCGCGAGCGCCTCGGACTCACCCGCGTGAAGGCAGTCGCCGTCGGTGGTGCTGCCCTCCGGTCCGACCTCGCCAGTTCGTTCATGGCGTTCGGCATCCCTGCCTTCCAGGGCTACGGACTCACCGAGACCAGCCCCGTGATTACGGTCAACCTGCCGGGCCGCAACCGGGCCGGCACCGTCGGCCCGCCGATTGCCGGCGTCGAGGTAGCGATCGCAGAAGACGGTGAGATCGTCTCCCGCGGGCCCCACATCATGGAGGGCTACTACAAGATGCCCGAGCAGACGACCGAGGTCATGGACGACGATGGATGGTTCCACACGGGTGACATCGGCGAGTTCACGCCGGAGGGCTTCCTCAAGATCACCGACCGCAAGAAGGCGCTCTTCAAGCTCTCGACGGGCAAGTACGTGATCCCGCAGCCCATCGAGAACGCACTCACCGAAAGCTCCTTGATTGAGCAGGCGGTCGTGGTTGGCAACAGCCAGAAGTTCTGCACGGCGCTGATCTTCCCCAACATGGAGGCCCTCCCTGTGTGGGCGAAGCAGCATGACATCCAGGCGCAGGGCGACGCGCTTCTGGCGCACCCGAAGGTGCAGTCCGAGTTCGAGCGTCTCGTCGCAGAGGCCAACCAGGGCATGGACCACTGGAGCCAGGTCAAGCGATTCCGACTCGTTCCGGAGTTGATGACGGTCGAGAACGAGATGCTTACACCCACGATGAAGGTGAAGCGCCGCGCCGTCAACGAGGAATACGGAGGCACCATCGACGCCATGTACGGTGCCGCCGTGGATGACGCCAAGGGCGTCTCCGTCGTGGCCTAGACCCGCCTCGCAGCTGGCGATCACTCCGTCGCCAGCTGCGTCCAGGCTCGGACACGCCCGCTGGCGTCCCCGAGCGTCGCTCGCGCAAAGGCTCTTGCTGGCGCCGGGCACTCCGCGATGCGTCGTCGGCTTCAGCCTACTCCGATAGAATGTCGAAGCCGGGCGCGCCTTCCAGGCTCACCGGCATGAAGCCCTGCTTGGGTACGTACACGTACTCCTCATCGCCAGCGGTGAGCGTCATGTCGATGACGCCCCATTGGCCCCCATGGGCTCCGCCCTGGATATTCAGCGTGCCCGAGCGTTCGGTGCCCCGGATCCGGGTGGTCCAGCTTCCCTGCGCATACGCCCCTCCGGATTCGATGGCCCCGTTGAGGAACCAGCTTTCCTGGACAGGGGCCCCAAGAGCGTCCTGCACCGTCGGGTCCGAGAGAGCCGCTTGGAGCCCGCGCTCGTACGCGTCGTTGTTCTTGAGGAAAGCCGAGCAGCCGACCCACGCCGTGCTCATGAATGCGGCCAGCGCCAGCAGGGCAGCGATGCCATTCCGAAGTCTGCTCATCCGCGCGATGGGAAGGAGACGCGCAACGTAGAGGACAGGCGTTTGTCGCGCAATGGCGCGACGTCCGCTGGCGAGTGCCGTGCGCGTGCTCAGAGGCGTGCCTCTGGGATCTCGTCCCAGACCGTCGTGTAGCGCGGCGAGAGGTGAGCGCGACGCATGCCCCACGCGGTTTGGCCTCCGCCGGCGTGGATGTCGCGGAGATCGTCCGGCGTCCCCTGTGCCGCCACGACGACGGCCCCGCGGCCGAACCGGCGCGTCGCTGCATCGAGCGCTGCCATCAGTGCGGGTTGTTCTGCCGTGGGACGTCGGAACAGGTCGGCCTGGCGCTGCCCGACGGGAACGATGCCCGTGAGGATCACGCCGGCCTTCTTAAACCGGGTGCCGGGACGGGCCCCACGCAACGCAGGCGCTACCAGCTGGCGCGCCGTGCGCACGAGCGCCAGCGTGTCGCTCGTCGCCGTGGGCAGGACGGTGGCGGCACGCCCGCGCCAGCGGGGCGGTCGGTTGCCGGTCGTGACGAAGGCTTCGATGGCCTCGGCTGCCAGCCCATCCTGGCGGAGTCGTGCGGCCGCCGCTGCCGCGTGCATCGCGATTGCCCGGCCGATGGGCGCTGCATCGGCGAGCGGCGTCCCAAACATGCGGCTCCGGACGAGCGACTGGCGCGGCGGTGGCGCCTCACCGAGCGGTAGGCAGGAGATGCCGCGCAACTCCAGAGCCGTGCGCAAGAGGACCACGTTGTAGCGGCGCCGGATGTGGTCGTCCGCGAGGGCCGCCAACTCGGCAGCTGTGCCGGCGCCGTCGGCTTCCAGACGCCGTGCCCACCGGGGGCCGACGCCCCAGACGTCACGCACGCGGAGCGACGACAGCCAACGATCTCGGTGGGGATGCCGCCACAGACAGGCCGACTGCTCCGGGAGGCGCCGCGCCAGCTCGCTGGCCGCCTTCGCCAGCGTCTTCGTCTCCGCGATGGACACGCGGACCGGTACACGCGTCACGTCCCACACCCGCTGGCGTATGGCTCGGGCCGTCGCCGAGAGACGCTGGGGCTCGTCGGGTGCCCACGGGTCGGCCTGGAGGCCGAGAAACGCCTCGTCGATCGAGTAGCGCTCGACGGCGCCGGAGAACGTCTCCAACACCTGCTCGATGCGACTCGACATGTCGTGGTACAGCGCGTAGTTGGAGCTGAACACCGACACCCCCCGCTCCGCCAGCAGGTCCCGAATCTGGAAGTACGGAGCGCCCATCTCCACGCCCAGGCGCTTCGCCTCGATGCTTCGGGAGATCACGCACCCGTCGTTGTTGGAGAGCACCACGACAGGCTGCCCTCGAAGCTCGGGCCGAAAAATCCGCTCGCAGGCGCAGTAAAACGCGGACCCGTCGACCAAGGCTACCAGGCGTCGTGGCTCACCGGTCACGACGCGACGGGCGGTGAGACCGGAGGGTGAACGTGACGACGCCGCAGATGACGAGGTCCTCGGCGTCGTGGATCTCTGCGTAGGCGTGGGCCTCCTCCGGAAGCGGGTCCGGGGCCAGCCAGACCTTCCGGCCGACGCGGCAGAACCGCTTGACGGTGTGGCCTCCGTCGACGAAGGCGACGACCAGGTCGCCGTCGCGAGGCGGGCAGGCGGCGTCGATGATGAGGAGATCGCCCGGCCAGACGCCGGCCCGAACCTGGCTCCGCCCCGTCGCGCGGACGAAGTAGGTCTCCGGCCTGCTGGCGCCGATGAGCTCGTCGAGGCTCAGCGTCGACTCCACGTAGTCCGACGCGGGAGACGGGAAGCCGGCGTCGCAGAGGTTGTGGTAGTAGGGGAGACGAACGGGCGGGTCGGACGCCGCCAGCGGGAGAGGAGCCGTCGTGGTCACGGGCAGTGCAGAAGGGAAGGCCGAACCTGGGCTCCCGGGGCTGACACCTCCGACGTCAGCGGTCCGACCGATGGGTCCCGAATACCAGCGCGTCCTCGTGGTGCATGCGGAGCGCCCACTGCTGCGTGGGATCGAGCACGAGAGCGCCATGCCCGCCCCTCCACCAGAGGTCGGCCCAGTACCGAGCGACCAGCTTCCACGGTAATCGTAGGACGTGCCTGGGGTCGTGGATGGCACACACGGCCTGCCCGAACGGGATGCCGCGCGCCGCCAGCCACGCCTGCGCCTCGGCCCCGCCGGTTTCGGTGCGCCAGCAGTGCTCGGACAGGCGGAACGTCACCTGCTGGCGAAACGCAAACGTTCCGGATGGCCACGAGTCGTAGAGCGGTGCTCGGCAGAGCCACCGTGCTGCTCGGCGGGCGTCGGTTGGGTTGAGCGCCTCGACGCGCTCAGCGTGAGCCGGGTGGACTGTTGCCAGCCCGCGGCGTGCCCACTCCTGCACGGGGATGCTCGCGAGTGCAGCGGTCTCGATATCGAAGGGTAAAGAGACGGACATGGAGCCAACCTGGACCCCCGACGGCGGTCCGATTGGCGAGGATCATCGGAACGCGCGCGCCGCTTCCGCATCAGATACGGTGCAGTCGTACCAGAACTGCTTAACGGTGTTAACCTCCCCTGTAGCTCCTTTCTTCCATGTCTGACGCAGCTCTCGATCCACAGACCACCGCTGGCGGCGACGGCGCGCCGTCCGATGCCGACGTGATCGCCGCACTCCATGCCAAAGGGGTGGACCTCGCCCAACTGGCGGAGGCCTATGCGGGGATGGACGAGGCCGCCGTCGCGGCCTCCTACGGCGCGCTCAAGGGCGCCAGCAGGAAGCGCCAGCGGCCTGCCTACGAGCCGCCTGCGCCCAACGGCGACTTCTTCGACATCGACGGTTTGATCTCGGCCGAGCAGCGTCAGAAGATGGCGGAGCTCCGTGCGTTTATGGAGACCGAGGTGGAGCCGGTCATCAACGACGCGTGGCTCGGCGACCGCACGCCGCTCGACGTGCTCGTCCCTGGGTTCAAGAAGCTCGATCTGCTGACGCCCATCTATGGCGAGGACCTGGAGACGCGGGAGCCCAACGGCTCCGTCATGGAGGGCCTGCTCACGATGGAGATCGCTCGCGTAGACGTGAGTACGGCCACGTTCTTCGGCGTCCACTCGGGCCTGGCCATGCAGTCGCTTCTCGTCTGCGGATCCGAGGAGCAGAAGGCGGAGTGGCTCCCGAAAATGCGCGCGTGGGAAGCCATCGGGGCGTTCGGCCTCACCGAGCCCCACGTCGGGTCTGCCATCTCAAGAGGCGTTCAGACGACCGCCCGGCGCGAGGGCGACACCTGGATCCTGAACGGACAGAAGAAGTGGATCGGCAACTCCACCTTCGCCGACCTCGTTGTAATCTGGGCGCGCGACGAGGCGGACGATCAGGTCAAGGGCTTCATCGTACGCGATCCGCACGACAACCCCGGCTACGCCGTCGAGAAGATCCGCGGCAAGGTGGCGCTGCGTGCCGTCGAGAACGGTCTCATCACGCTCACCGATTGCGAAGTCCCCGAATCGGACCGGCTCCAGGAGGCGCACAGCTTCCGCGACGTGGCCGAGGTCCTGAAGCTGACGCGTGCAGGCGTCGCATGGCAGGCGGTCGGCTGCGCAATGGGGGCCTACGAGCGGAGCCAGCGCTACGCGACTACGCGGCTCCAGTTCGGCCGTCCGATTGCTCAGTTCCAGCTGATCCAGGACAAGCTGGTCCACATGCTCGGCAACGTGACGGCACTCCAGACGATGTGCCTGCGCCTGAGCCAGCTCCAGGACGCCGGCGAGATGACGGACGCACAGGCGTCGCTCGCCAAAGTGTTCACAGCCGCTCGCTGCCGCGACGTGGTGGCGCTGGCGCGTGACCTCCATGGTGGCAATGGCATCCTCCTCGAGAACCACGTGGCCCGCTATTTCTGCGACACGGAAGCCATCTACTCCTACGAGGGCACCAACGAGATCAACAGCCTCATCGTCGGCCGCGACGTGACGGGCCTCGGCGCCTTCGTCTAGAAGAGTCGGGATTCAGGGTTCTGGGTTCGTCGAATCCAACGCTGAGGCCCGATCACGAGACTCCTGACCTACGAACCCTGAACCTGACTCTGATGGAAACCCCGACTCTCGAACCCAACGGCTCGGCCACCAGCATGGCGGAGACGCCGGCATGGGCCTACCCGCCGTTCCGCTCGGCCGCCGTCCTCGGCGCAGGCGTCATGGGCAGCCAGATTGCTGCTCACCTCGCGAACGCCGGCCTCGACGTCCTCCTCCTCGACGTCACGCCGGAGTCCATCGGCCGCGAGGGGCCGAAAAACTCGATCGTGGAGGGCGCCTTCAAGGCGGCGACCAAGATGAAGCCGGCGCCGTTCATGACGCCAGCTGCCCAGAAGCGGATCACGCTCGGCAACTTCGACGACGACTTCGACAAGATCGGCGGCGTCGAGTGGATCATCGAGGTCGTGGTCGAGCGGATGGACATCAAACAGTCCGTCATGGAGCGGATCGAGGCCACCGCGAGCGACACCGCGGTCATCTCGACCAACACGTCGGGCCTGCCCATCGCGGAGATCGCAGCAGGCCGCTCGGAGGGCTTCCGCCAGCGGTTCCTCGGCACGCACTTCTTCAACCCGCCGCGCTACCTCAAGCTGTTCGAGGTCATCCCGACGCCGGACACGGATCCGGAGATCGTCGACCGAGTGACGTCGTTCGCGCGGGTCCACCTGGGCAAGGGGATCGTCGTCGCGAAGGACACGCCCAACTTCATCGGCAACCGCATCGGCACGTACGCCATCCTCGGAGCCATCGAGGAGTTCGAGTCGGGCCGCTTCTCGATCCAGGAGATCGACGCCCTGACGGGGACGCTCATCGGCCACGCCAAGAGCGCCACGTTCCGCACGGCCGACGTGGTCGGGCTCGACACGCTCCGCCACGTCACGGCCAACCTCTACGACGCGATCCCGGACGACGAGAGCCGCGAGCGCTTCCAAGTACCCGACGTGCTCCAGCGGCTCGTGGACCTCAAGCAACTCGGCGCCAAGTCGAAGGCGGGGTTCTACAAGAAGGACGGCAAGGTCATCAAGGGGTTCAACCCGAAGACGGGCGCGTACGAGGCGCCAGCGGAGTCCGACATCGACGCCAGCCAGTTCAAGGGCGGCCCGCTGGCGGAGCGCCTCCGCACGCTGTGGAGCGACGACGGCCGCGCGGGCGACTTCTTCCGCCGCACGACGCTCGACCTGATCGGCTACACCGCACGGCGGACGCCCGAGATCTCGGATAGCCCCGCCAACCTCGACCGAGCGCTCCAGTGGGGCTTCGGCTGGGAGATGGGACCGTACCAGATGTGGGATGCCCTCGGCATCGACGCCGTCCGTGACGCGCTCGCCGAGCATGAGATCGCGGTGCCCGATTGGGTCAGCAGTATCCCGAGCGAGGGCTTCTACCGCGACACCGACGTGGGCATCCCGCAGGTGTGGACGCCCGGGTCCGGCACGTACGAGGACGACCCGCGTCCGGCCGACGAGTGGGGCCTGACCTACCTCAAGGAGGACGCGGCCAACACGCTCTGGTCCAACGACGAAGCGGCGCTGATCGACGTCGGCGATGGCGTGGCGCTCTTCGAGTTCCGGTCCAAGTCCAACAGCCTGGGCCAGGAGGTCATCACGGGCGTGATGGAGGCGATCCAGACCGTCGAGGAGGACCGCGACCTCCGCGGCATGATCATCGGCAACGAGGGATCCAACTTCTCCGTCGGCGCCAACCTCGGCGAGGTGGCCATGGCGCTCATGATGGGCGAGGTGAGCGACCTGGAGCCGTTCATCGCCAAGTTCCAAGAGGCCGTCTTTAAGATCCGCTACGCGACCAAGCCGGTCGTGGTCACGACGCACCAGCGCGTGCTCGGCGGCGGCTGCGAGATGACGATCGCCTGCCCGAACCCAGTCCTCTCGGCCGAGACCTACATCGGCCTCGTCGAACTGGGCGTCGGGCTGATCCCCGCTGGCGGCGGCACCACGATGATGGCGGCCAAGGCCGCCGAGCTGGCGGCCGATGCCGGTCGCCCGAGCGAGATCCAGCCGTTCCTGCGGCAGCACTTCGAGACCATCGCGATGGCGAACGTGGCGACGTCTGCGTTCGAAGCCCGGGACAAGCACTTCGTGGACGAGGCCGCGATCATCGTGATGAATGACGCGCGCCGGTTCCACGTGGCCAAGCACGAGGTCATCCGACTGAGCGAGCAGGGCTACCGGCCGCCAGCGGTGCGGACCCACATCCCGGTCCTCGGCGCGCCGGGCCGTGCCCAGTTCGAGATCGCCCTCCACCAGTTCCGCGAGGGGGAGTACGTCTCGGACTACGACAAGTACCTCGGCCAGCGGCTGGCGTACGTCATGACGGGCGGCGACCTCACCGCGCCAGCGGAGGTCCACGAGGACTACCTGCTCGAGCTCGAGCGCGAGGTGTTCCTGTCGCTCCTCGGCGAGGAGAAGACGATGGCCCGCATCCAGAGCATCCTCACGACCAACAAGCCGCTGCGCAACTAAGGGAGTGGAACGTGCAAGGTGCGGGGTGGAAGGTGTCCGCCGCCGCCCGCGCCTTGCACCTTTTCACCTCGCACTTTCTACCGATATGCAAGTCAACGAAGCTTACATCGTGTCCTCGGTTCGCACCCCGGTGGGGAAAGCGAACAAGGGGGCCCTCCGCAACGTCCGGCCCGAGCACCTCGGCGCCGTCGCCCTCAACGGGGCCATCGCCCGCGTGCCTGGGCTGGAGCACGACCACATCGACGACGTCATCCTCGGGTGCGCCTTCCCCGAGGGGCCGCAGGGCATGAACATGGCGCGCGCCATCGTCCAGAAGGCCAAGCTGCCCGACTCCGTGCCGGGCGTGACCGTCAACCGGTTTTGCTCATCCGGCGTGCAGACCATCGCCCAGGGCTACAACTCCGTCGCGATGGGCCAGGCCGACTGCGTGATCGCGGGAGGCGTCGAGTCGATGTCGTCGGTCCCGATGGGCGGGTTCTACTTCGCCCCGGACCCGAACCTTGCGACGGACGACCCGGAGTTCTACGCCTCGATGGGCATCACAGCTGAGAATGTCGCCAGCCAGTTCGACGTGAGCCGTGAGGACCAAGATGCGTTCGCGCTCCAGTCGCACCAGCGCGCGGCCGAGGCGATCGCCAGCGGGGCGTTCAAGGACGAGATCGTGCCCGTGCCAGTCGAGGCGGTGCACTACGACGCGGAGACCCGCACGTCGGTCGCCAAGTCGTTCGAGCACGACACCGACGAGGGGCCCCGCCCCGATACGTCGCTGGAGGCGCTCGGTCGGCTCCGCCCCGCGTTCAAGCAGGGCGGCAGCGTCACGGCGGGCAACTCGTCGCAGATGAACGACGGCGCCGCGGCGAGCGTGATCCTCTCCAAGCGGCTCGTGGACGAGCTAGAGGCCGAGCCGCGCGCCAAAG
>JBCDLV010000020.1:0-20703 GCA_038744895.1 Bacteroidota bacterium
AGGTGAGGCTCGACGCGGGGGTGTTCCACGCCGCCATGGACTGGGCACGCCGGCTCCAGGCGCTCGTCGAGGAGGCGAGCGAGTTGGGCAGCGCCGTCGGAACGCCGTAGGCCGGTCTCGTCGCGATATGCGTCCCGCTGGTGGTCGCCCCGCTGGTGGTCGCCCTGCGGGTAGACCGAGCCGCTTTCCCCCGCTCTCCACCGGCCGCCAGTGGGGCACCGGCTAGCTTCGCGGATCCACCTGCTTCGGACCCGTGAGCGACCAGAAAATCATCTTCTCCATGCTCGGCGTCGGCAAGACCCTGCCGACGGGCAAGAAGATCCTCGACAACATCTACCTCTCGTTCTACTACGGCGCCAAGATCGGCGTGCTGGGACTGAACGGAGCCGGCAAGTCGACCCTTCTGAAGATCATCGCGGGGCTCGACCCGAACCACGACGGCGAGATCCAGAAGCAGCCGGATCTCTCGATCGGCCTGCTCGAGCAGGAGCCGGACCTGGGCGATCCGTCGCGGACCGTCAAGGAGGTCGTCGAGGAAGGCATGGCGGAGGCCGTGGGGCTTCTCAAGCGCTACGAGGAGATCTCAGCTGGTTTCGCGGAGCCGGACGCCGACTTCGACGCGCTGATCGCGGAGCAGGGGAAGGTGCAGGAGGAGATCGACCGTCTCGGCGCCTGGGACGTGGACGCGCGGCTCCAGCAGGCCATGGATGCGCTGCACTGCCCGCCCGGGGACGCGCCCATCGGCCCGCTCTCCGGGGGCGAGAAGCGCCGCGTAGCCCTCGTCCGTCTGCTCCTCCAGGCACCCGACGTGCTGCTCCTGGACGAGCCCACCAACCACCTCGACGCGCAATCGGTGGCGTGGCTGGAGCAGCACCTCGCCCAGTACGAGGGCACCGTCATCGCCGTCACGCACGACCGCTACTTCCTCGACAACGTGGCGGGCTGGATCCTGGAGCTCGACCGCGGCAAGGGGATCCCGTTCGAAGGCAACTACACGTCGTGGCTGGAGCAGAAGGAGGCCCGGCTGGCGCAGGAAGAGAAGGAGGCCTCCAAGCGACGCAAGACCATCCACCAGGAGCTGGAGTGGGTGCGCCAGTCGGCCAAGGGACAGCGGACGAAGGCCAAGGCGCGCATCTCGCGCTACGAGGAGCTCCAGGCCGGCCTTCCGGAGGAGCGCCGCGAGGAGCTGGAGATCTACATCCCGCCCGGCCCGCGCCTGGGCAACGTCGTGGTCGAGGCCGAGGGCGTCACGAAGGGCTACGACGGCCGCCAGCTGGTCGAGGAGATGACGTTCTCGCTGCCGCCCGGCGGCATCGTCGGCGTCGTGGGACCGAACGGCGCCGGCAAGACGACCCTCTTCCGCATGATCACAGGAGAGGAAGACGCCGACGCCGGCACCTTCACGGTGGGCGAGACGGTCCAGCTGGGCTACGTCAACCAGGTGCGCGACCTCGACCCGGACAAGACCGTGTGGGAGGTCATCTCCGGCGGTGCCGACTTCATCCAGCTGGGCAGCCGTGAGGTGAACTCCCGCGCGTACGTCGGGCGGTTCAACTTCGCCGGGTCCGACCAGCAGAAGAAGGTGGGCACGCTCTCCGGCGGCGAGCGCGGCCGGCTCCAGCTGGCGGTGACGCTCAAGGAAGGCGCCAACGTGCTCCTCCTGGACGAGCCGACCAACGACCTGGATGTCAACACGCTCCGCGCGCTGGAGGAGGCCCTGCTGGCGTTCGGCGGCTGCGCCGTCGTCATCTCGCACGACCGTTGGTTCCTCAACCGCGTCGCGACGCACACGCTTGCGTTCGAGGGCGAAGGCGACGTGTTCTACTACCCCGGCAACTACGCCGAGTATGCCGAGAACCGTCGCCAGCGGCTCGGCATCGAGGAAGACGAGCCCACGGGCCCCCACCGCCGCCTCACGCGCGCCTAGTTCGCTGGGCCCGACTGACACACCTTCGACAGGGGGTGGAGAATAGATTCCCCGACTGCCGAGCCTGATGCATCGGCTGTAGCTTCGGTCCCGATTTACGGACCCGCTCTCACCCGCCCTCCCACATGAGCGAGATCAGTTTCGGCACCGACGGCTGGCGCGCCGTCGTCGCTGCCGATTACACGTTCGACAACCTCACGACAGTCGCTCGTGCAACGGCGACCTGGGTCGCCCAGCAAGGCGACGGCGACGGCTCCGTCGTGATCGGAAACGACACGCGTTTCCAGGGAGGCACGTTCGCCCGTCACGTCGCTCGTGTGTTCGCCAGCCAGGGCGTCCGCGTCCGACTGGCGGAGGGGTTCACGACGACGCCAGCGGTGAGCTGGGCCACGCGAGAGCACGGCGCTACGGCGGGCATCGTGATCACCGCGAGCCACAACCCGCCCGCCTACAATGGCTTCAAGATCAAGGCGCACTTCGGCGGGCCGGCCACGCCAGACATGATCGCGGAGGTGGAGACCACCATGGCCTCCCAGGGAGCCGCCGGTACACTGCGGTCCTACGACGATCTCGTCGGCGACGGGTTGATCGAGACGATCCCGCTCCAGGCGGACTACGTCGCCCTGCTGCGGGAGAAGATCGACGTCGAAGCCATCAAGGAGGCGGGCACGCGGGTCGCCTACGACGCGATGTACGGTGCCGGGCAGGACGTCGTGACGGAGCTCCTGGGCATGACGCGCGTGGTCGAGCTCGGCCACGACCTGAATCCGGGCATGTATGGTCAGGCGCCCGAGCCGATCGAGCGCAACCTCGACGGTCTTCTCAAGGCCGTCGTCGACGACAACTGCGCGCTCGGCCTGGCGACCGACGGCGACGCCGACCGGATCGGCCTCGTGGACGAGGAGGGCACCTTCGTCGACTCGCACAAGATCCTGGCGCTCCTCGTCAAGTACCTCCACGAGGAGAAGGGCCTTCGTGGCGCCGTCGTCAAGACGTTCTCCACCACCGACATGCTCGACAAGATGGGCGAAGCCTATGGGCTGGAGGTTATCACGACGCCCATCGGATTCAAGTACATCGGCCCGAAGATGGTGGGGACAGACGTGCTGGTGGGCGGCGAGGAGTCGGGCGGAATGGCTGTGAAGGGCCACATCCCCGAGCGAGACGGCCTCTTCATCGGCCTTACCGTGGCCGAGATGATGGTCAAGCGCGAGCGGACGCTTTCCGGGCTGGTACGCGAACTCATGGACGAGTTCGGCCCGCACTACCAGTCGCGGACGGATCTCCACACAACCGAAGAGCGCAAGCAGGCCGTCCTCGCGGAGCTCGACCAGACCGGTCTCCAGGCGGTCGATGGCAAGGCGGTCCAGCAGACCGAAACCCTGGACGGCTACAAGTTCCGCGTGGATGGCGGCTGGCTCCTGTTCCGGCCTTCGGGCACCGAGCCGGTGCTGCGCGTCTACGCCGAGTCCGATAGCCAGGAGGCGGCCGACGCCCTTGTGGCCTGGGGCGTCCGCTACGTGAACGAGGGGTAGCTACGGGACCCGCTGGCGCACGGCGGCTGTGTCCGGTAGCGCGCGTCTCAGGGTGTCCGCCGCGATCACATCGGCGCGTTGCTCTAGCGCCAGCAGGCGGTCCGTGACCCGCTGGCGGAACGGCGGGAACTGCGACTCCAGCGTGTCGGGGTAGGCGCCGAGCGTACCAGCGAGGCGTTCGCGGTCGGCCACCAGGGAGTCCAGGTCGGCGACGGAAACCGCGTTGGTGTCGGCACCGCGCCGAAGACGGTCGACGCGGCTGTCGAGCCCTGCGAGCCCGCGACCTGCGACGGCTCGGAGAACGCTGTAGGTGGGCGCGGCATCGTACCGAGCGCGTCCGATGGCCTCCGACAGCCGGTCGGTCTGCGCACGGATGGCCGCGCGGACCGTGTCGAACGGGGCCTGCGGGATCGGCCGGAGGCTGTCGAGGCGCACCTGGAGTCGGCGGCGGTCGCCGCGGAGCCGGTCGAGCACGGGTGCGTAAGCCATCTGCGCGATGGAGTCCGCGGCCTCTGCTTCGCCTTCTAGCTCGGCGAGGTCAGCGTCGATGGTCAGCGTCTCCTGGAAGATCTCCGCCCGGAACCGCTCGACCTCCGCTTCTGGGACGGTGCTCGTGAGGGCCGGGTCAGGGGGCTGCTCGTCACAGCCCACACCGAGGGCAAGGAGAACAGCGAAGAGAGGGAGGTACCGCACGGTAGTGGGAAGGCATGCCAGATCAGTCGAGTCGGCCGGATAGACCTGTCGCCAAAGTCTAGCGCTGGAACGCCATCGCCCGGCAGCCCCGCTGGCGAAGAGCTAGGCCCGCTCCTTGAGCTTGTTGACGCTCCATAGCAAGATCACAGCGCCGAGCGTGGCCACGAGGACGCTCCAGATCAGCCCGCCGTCGCTGCTCACGCCGGGGATGAGGTCCACGACGAAGCCGCCGATCAACGCGCCTACGATCCCGACGACGATGTTCATGCCGAGGCCCATATCGGCCTTCATGATTTTCTCCGCGAGAAAGCCGGCGAGGGCGCCGACGAGAATCCAAAAGATGAGACCTCCGAGCATGAAACGAGGGGATGGGTTGAGAGGGGAGTGCCCTGTGAAAGGACTGGAGTACAACCGAACGCTCGTCCGAAAGTTCGCAGCGCCTGCTGGCGCCAGCGGGGCGCCGAGTGCTCGTATCGTAGGTCCTCGGTGCCCCGACAGCAGGTCATGAACATCGTCCTCTGGATCCTTCAGGTTCTCCTGGCCCTCCTGTTTGGTGGCGTCGGCGCGCTCAAGCTGGCGCGGTCCAAAGAGGATCTCCTGCCGCAGATGGGCGCTCTAAAGCCGTATCGCCCCCTTACCATCAAGGCGATCGGGCTATCGGAAGTCGCTGGTGCACTCGGGCTGGTGGTGGCACCGCTCGTGGGGTGGGATGCCCTGGTCCCGTGGGCAGCTCTCGGCGTGGGAAGCGTCATGGTGGCGGGCGCCATCGCCCATGCCGAGCAGCGGGAGTGGTCGCGCATCCCGATCAACGCCGTGATCCTGGTGCTAGCGATCACCGTCATGGTGGGCCGCTCTGTGGACGTGCCGTTGTAGCCACGCCAGCGGATTGGGACCCTGCTGGCGGTTGCCAGTGGGTGCTCGCAGGCTGTGTAGGCCACGCGGCCCGCTGTAAGTTGAGCCGAACCCGGTCCGATGACCTATGGCCACACTGAAAGACGTTGCTGAGCGTGCTCACGTGTCGTTCAGCACGGTCTCGCGGGCCATCAACCACCCAGACAAGGTCAAGGCGTCGACGCGCCAGCGGGTCGAGGCGGCCATCCGGGACCTGGGGTTCACGCCACACCGCGCAGCGCGGAGGCTGCGGGGGCAAGCGGTCCACGCGCAGATCTTTGGGCTGCTCATCCCGGACATCGAGAACCCGTTCTACTCGGGGATCGTGCGCGGCGTCGAGGAGCGGGCGTTCGCCGAGGGGTACGCCGTCATCCTCTCGAACACGAACGAGGACGCCGGGCGAGAGCGGTTCTACCTGGAAGTCCTCCGCCAGGAGGCTGCCGCTGGCGCCATCCTGCCGCCGTTCCGCGAGGGCGCAGAGAGCGAGTTGAGCGCGGAGGCCCTCGGGTTTCCCGTCGTCTACTTCGACCGCCGGCCGACCCATCCCGATGCCGACACCGTCGTCGTGGACAACGAGCAGGGCGCCTTCGAAGCCGTCGACCACCTGGTGCGTCTGGGCCACCGGCAGATCGGGCTGATCGCGGCCTCCCTCGACCTCTCGACCAGCCGCGAGCGTGCCGACGGCTGGCGCCGTGCCCTGACGGTCCACGGACTCGATGCCGACGATGCCCTCGTGCGGACGGGCGAGCCCCGGCCGGAGGCAGGCTACCTGCTGGCGCTCGGACTCCTCCGTGACGACCAGCCGACCGCCCTGTTCGTCGGCAACAACGTGCTCACGATGGGCGTGCTCGACGCTGTGCAGGAGCTCGGCCTTCGCATCCCGGAAGACCTGGCACTGGTCACCTTCGACGATCCACCGTGGACGCGCCTGGTGGCCCCGCCGCTCACCGCCGTGCGCCAGCCGACGTTCGATATCGGACGACAGGCGGCCGACCTGCTCATGGCCCGAATCGCCGAGCCGGACCGCCAGCCGGAGACCGTCACGCTCCAAACGGAACTCGTCGTCCGCAGCTCGTGCGGTGCGCCGCTGAGGGCCTAGCGCATGGACCTCTCCCTGGACGGCCCCTGGACGCTCACTGAGGCCGGCGCTCCCGACGCCCCGATTCCCGCGAGCGTCCCCGGCGTCGCCCACCTCGACCTGCTGGCGGCGGGCCGCATCCCCGACCCGTACGTCGGCGCCAACGAGCGAGACGTGCAGTGGGTCGGCGAGCGCGACTGGACGTTCCGCCGCACGTTCGAGGTGCCGCCGGCCCTGCTGGCGGCGGCATCGATCACCCTCTGCGCCGACGGCCTCGACACGCTGGCCACGGTCCGCGTCAACGGCCATGTCGTCGCCGAGGCGGACAACATGCTTCGCCGTTGGCGGTGGGATGTCCGCGACGTGCTGCGACCTGGAGAGAACGAGATCGAGGTCGCGTTTCAGAGCCCGCTGCCCGAACTGGCCGAGCGCCAAGCGGAGCGCGTCTTGCCGGAGTGGCACGGCCCGCTGGAGCCCGCCGGGCGCGGCTACGTGCGCAAGTCGCCGACGACGTTCGGGTGGGACTGGGGCCCTGTGCTCATCACCCAAGGCATCTGGCGATCTATCCGCATTGAGGCCACGGCGGTGGCCCGCATCGCCGATGTCCACGTGCGCCAGCAGCACCAGGACGGGCACGTCGCGCTCACCGTCGCCGTCGAGTCGGAGGCCTACACGCCCGGGCTGCACGCCCTCGTCACGGTCTCTCTGGACGGAGACGAAGTGTGCCGCGCAGAGGCCCCGCTGGCGGACGGGGCCGCCTCGTGTCGCCTCACGGTCGACGAGCCCGCCCTCTGGTGGCCCAACGGGATGGGCGACCAGCCGCTCTACACGGTCCACGTCGCTCTCCGAGGCGACGACGGAGACGCGGACACGTGGACGCGCGAGATTGGCCTGCGCCAGCTGAGGCTCGTACGTCAGCCCGACGAATGGGGCGAGAGCTTTTGCTTCGAGGCCAACGGGGTCCCGTTCTTCGCCAAGGGCGCCAACTGGATCCCGGCAGATGCGCTCCTCCCGCGAGCCTCGCACGGGCAGACGCAGCACGTACTCGACAGCGCAGCGGACGCGCACTTCAACATGGTCCGCGTGTGGGGCGGCGGCGTCTACGAAACCGACGCGTTCTATAAGGCCTGCGACCGGCTGGGGCTGTGCGTCTGGCAGGACTTCATCTTCGCCTGCTCGGCGTACCCCGGAGACGACGCGGCCTTCCGCGCGAACGTCCGCATCGAAGCAGAGGACGCGGTGCGGCGATTGCGTCACCACGCGTGCCTCGCGTTGTGGTGCGGCAACAACGAGATCGAGCAGGGGCTCGTCGGCCCCGACTGGGTCGCTCCCAGCGCGGAGGGAGACGGGCAGATGGCCTGGGCCGACTACGACCGTCTCTTCAACGACCTGCTGCCGAGCGTCGTCGAGTCGCTCGACCCGGAGACGGACTACTGGCCGGGGAGCCCGCATTCGCCCGGCGACCGGGACCACTTCAACGACCCCACCCAAGGCGACGCGCACCTCTGGGACGTGTGGCACGGCCGCCAGCCGTTCGAGTGGTACCGCACCGCCCAGCATCGCTTCTGCTCCGAGTTCGGCTTCCAGTCGTTCCCAGAGCCGGCGACCGTCGAGGCCTACACCACGCCTGAGGACCGCAACGTGACGAGCTACGTCATGGAGGTCCACCAGCGGAGCGGTGCAGGCAACGCGCTCATCCTGCACTACCTGCTGGCGTGGTTTCGCCTGCCGACCGACTTCGGCATGACGCTCCGTCTGAGCCAGGTGCTCCAGGGGCTCGCGATGCAGTACGCCGTCGAGCACTGGCGTCGGTCGATGCCTCGCGGCATGGGGACGCTCTACTGGCAGCTCAACGACTGTTGGCCCGTCGCGAGCTGGTCCTCAATCGATTACTTCGGCCGCTGGAAAGCGCTGCACTGGATGGCTAAGCGGTTCTACGCGCCTGTGTTGGTGTCCGGCGTCGAGGACGGCCCGAGCGTGACGCTCCACGTGACCAGTGACCTCGCCGACCCGCTGGCGTGCGAGGTCGTCTGGACGCTGACCGACCTCGATGGCGCCGTCCTCCGCGAGGGACGCCAGCGGGTCGAGGCCGCGCCGCGGGCCAACACGGACGCTGGCACGCTGGACCTTGCGGCTGACATCGACGCCCACACCGCGCGCGGCCTCCTCCTCTGGCTGGCGGTGGAGGCCGATGGGGACGTCCGGTCCCGCAACCTGGTCTTGCTGGCTCGGCCGAAGCACCTCGCTCTGCGCAATCCACAGGTCGAGGCCCACGTCGAGCCCGCTGGCGACGGCGAGGCCCGCATCACGCTGACGGCCCAGCGCCCGGCGCTCTGGGCACGGATCGAGGTCGAGGGTGCGGACCTCTGGCTCTCCGACAATATCCTCCATCTCCGTCCGGGCGAGCCGCAGGCCGTGACGGTACGGCTGGCGGACGGCCTCGACATCGATGCCCTGCGCCAGCGGGTCCGGGTCGTCAGCTTGGTCGATACCTACGCCTAGACCCCGTCGCGTGTATCTGCACCCTACCCGCCGCCGCTGGTCACAGGGCTGGCCGGGACGGGGACGCCAGCGGAGTCGCCCGCCAGTTGGTCGCGCGCGAGTGCGATGGCACCCAGGACGCCCGCGTTGCCGTCGAGGGAGGTCGGCACGATGAACGTGGCGAGGTCGGCCGGGAGTGGGACGTAGCCCGCCAGCAGCCCCTCGGTCTCCGCGCGGATGAGCGGGAAGAGCTGAGTCTGCTTCATGACGCCGCCGCCCATCACGATCCGCTGCGGTGAGAGCGTGAGGATGAGGTTCACGAGGCCGCGGGCGAGGGTGCGCGCCTGGAGCGGCCACGCCTCGTGGTCGGGCGGGAGGTCCTGCGCGGGGCGCCCCCACCGTGCCTCGATGGCCGGCCCCGAGGCGAGGCCCTCCCAGCAGTCGCCGTGGTACGGGCAGACGCCCGGAAAGTCGTCGCCAGGCTCGCGGGGGATGAGGAGGTGCCCCATCTCGGGATGCGTCCGCCCGTGGATCGGCCGCCCATCGACGAAGGCGCCTCCGCCGATGCCCGTGCCCACGGTGAGGTAGATGAACGAGTCGATGTCGCAGGCTGCCCCCCAGCGGTGCTCGGCCAGCGCCGCGGTGTTGACGTCGGTCTCGAAGGCCACCGGGACGCCGAGCGCATCGCCCAGTGGGCCGGCGACGTCGGCGTTGCGCCAGCCGGGCTTGGGTGTGCTCGTGACGTGGCCCCACGTCGGCGACTGCGGGTCGAGGTCGACCGGTCCGAACGAGCCCACGCCGAGGGCGGCAACGGGCCGCTCGGCGAAGTAGTCGACCGCCCGCGCCAGGGTCTCCGCTGGCGTCGTCGTCGGGAAGGCCTCGACATCGCGGAGGTCGTCCGGCCCTGACCCCACGGCACAGACGACCTTGGTCCCCCCGGCTTCGATGGCTCCGAACGTCTGCATGGTCTAGGCGGGGAGGGGAGAGAGAGACGAGGGGACAGCGTCCGGGCGTACGCCCCACTGGCGATTGGGCTCGGTACCCATCTCGAACTGGAGGGAAGCCCCCGCGAGCGCGCTGTGGTCGATCCAGGTGGCCGCGTGAGGGACGCCGTCGCGCGCGACGGCCTGCACGAACGGACCGGACCCGGTGGCCTCGATCGTGAGGTCGCCAGCGGGGCTGTGGACGACGGCCCGGTCGAAGAGCGGGCTCCCGAGCACCCACACCGGCGCCCCGGGCGCGACGGAGAACAGCCCCAAGGCACTGAGGACGTACCACGCCGACATCTCGCCGTTGTCCTCGTCTCCCGGAAGTCCGTCGGGTGCGGCGTGGTACATGCGGTCCATCACCTCGCGGGCGCGTCGCTGGGCTTCCCACGGTCGGTCGGTCCAGGCGTAGAGGTAGAGGGCGTGGTGGATGGGCTGGTTGCAGTGCGCGTACTGGCCCATTTGGCCGCGGACCATCTCGGCCATCTCGTGGATCACGAACCCGTAGCTGCCGACGCGAAACTCGCCCGGCGTCTCGAACACACCGTCGAGCTTTTGGCCCATCGCCTCTCGACCTCCCAGGAGCGCTGCCAGCCCGGCCGGGTCGTGCGGGACGGACCACGTAAAGTGCCACGCGGAGCCCTCGGTGAACGGGCCGCCCCACTCGACCGGGTCAAAGCCGGGCAGCCATGTTCCGTCGGCGCGGCGCCCGCGCATGAACCCGACCTCGGCGTCGAACACGTTCCGGTAGTTCAAGGACCGCGCGTCGAAGCGCGCAGCCTCCTCGGACTTGCCGAGGGATTCCGCCAGCCGGGCCACACACCAGTCGCTGTAGGCGAACTCCAGTGTCCGCGAGGTGGCCTCGCCGACCTCGTCGCAGGGGACGTAGCCGAGGGACGCGTAGCGCTCCAGGCCGCGCCGCCCGACGCCACCCTGCCTGCTGGCGACCGTCGCATCCCGGACGACGGCCTCGAACGCGGTCTCCACGTCGAAGTCGGTCAGTCCCTTGGCGGCCCCGTCCGCGATGACGGCCGCCGCGTGGGTCCCGATCATGCAGTCGCGGTAGCCGGGACTCATCCACTTCGGCAGCCAGCCGCCCTCGCGGTAGATGTTGACCAGTCCGCGGAGGATGGACTGGTAGCGGTCCGGGGCGATCAGCGACAGCAGCGGGTACACCGTCCGGTACGTGTCCCAGAACCCGTTGTCGGTGTAGAGCTCGCCGTCGTGGACGCCTCCTGCGAATGGACTCCAATGGCGCAGCGCCCCGCTGGCGTCCGGCTCGTGGAGCATCCGCGGGAACAGCATCGACCGCCAGAGGGCCGTCGTGAAGGTCGTCCGTTGGGCGTCCGTGGTGCCCTCGATCTCGATGCGAGCGAGGTGCGCATCCCACGTGTCCCGGGCGATGCGCTGAACAGCATCGAAACCGAGGGTGCCCACCTCGCGCTCCAGGTTTAGGGCGGCCTGCTCGGCCGAGATGAAGGAGGTGCCGATCCGAAGCTCGACGGACCGGCTGGCGGAGGTGTCGAGGCGCAGCGCTGCGACGACGCGGTCACCCGCGAGGGCCTGGTGGCCCCAGGTCGTCCGCGGACCCCCAAGCGCGTCGCCCAGGTCTGGGATGGGCACGCTGGCCTCGATGACGACGTGGTGGGCAAAGTCGTCGGAGACGCCGCCGGAGTTGGACCGCGTGAACCCGACGATGCGGTCGCCGTCACGCCGGATCTCGCCGCCGTCACGGTGCGTGTCGATCAGGAGCCGCGTGTCGGCGCCAGCGGGAACGGTCAGGCGGAGGACGCCGCACCGCTCGGTCGGTGCGACCTCGACCCGGATCCCGCCCAGGTCCACACGGTAGCCGTCGGGCCGGGCGCGCTCCTGGCCGTGCGTGAACGGTACGGCGCGGGCCACCGGATCGGCCGGGACGTCCCCGGTGGCCGGGAAGAAGGTGAGCCGGCCGTAGTCGCCGATCCACGGGCTCGGCTGGTGGGTCAGGCGGATGCCCTGGATCGCCCGGTCGCGGTAGCGGTACGTCCATCCGTCGTCCTGGGTCTGCGGCGTCCAGGCGGCCATCCCCCACGGCATCGCCACGACCGGGTACGTGTTCCCGTTTGAGAACTCGTACGACGAGTCCGTCCCGATCAGCGGGTCGACCCAGTCCGTCGGCGTGCGGCGCTCGCTCATGCGGGACGCAGGCGAACCGTCCGGATCTCGTAGGGCCGGATCTCGAATGCGACGGCGCCCGCCTCGACGGTCACGGGTCCTTCCTCGTCGAACGGGCGCTCCATCAAGTCCACGGCCTCGGCCTCGGCGACATCGAACGGAAGCCGCACCCGCACGGGGCCGCGACCGCCGTGGGCCTCGTAGACCCGAAGGATGAGGCCGTCGCCGTCCTCGGCAGGCTTGAGCACCTCGACTACGGCCCCGTCGCCGTGGACGGCGCCCGCCAGCGGGCCGCTGGCGCCGGGCGTCGCACGCAGCGGGCTGTTGACGGCGTAGGCCTGGGCCACGGTGCCCTGGCGCCAGTCGCCGGCGTGGGGGAAGACCGAGTAGCGGAAGCGGTGCTCGCCGTCGTCGGTGTGGTGGACCTCCGCCTCGCGGCCGGGCAGGCGGTACTCCTCCCAGGGCGAGCGCGGGTCGGGGAAGACCGGGTTGCGGAGCAGCGTGATCCGCATCAGGCTGCCGCGGATGTCGTGGCCGTACTTGCCGTCGTTGAGCAAGCTCAACCCGCCGCTGCCCTCCGAGAGGTCGGTCCACTTGTGTCCGGCGACCTCGAAGCGGGCCTGCTCCCAGGTCGTGTTCTGGTGCGTCGGCCGCTCGATGGTGCCAAACTGGATCTCGTACGCCCCATGGGCTGCGTGGACCGCGACCGGGAAGGCTGCCTTCAGCAGCACGCGCCGCTCGCGCCAGTCGACGTGCGTGTCCAGGTCGATGCGCGGCACCGTCCGATACACGATCACGTCCTGCGTCACGACGCTGCCCGCTGGCGACACGTGCCGCTGGCGGATGACGGCGCGGACCGGTCCCGCCTCGATCACCTCAGTGCCCTCGAACGCCAGCAGGTCGAGCGGCTTCTCCGCGTACCAGTCGTTGACGTCCCAGGCCTCCCACTGGTTGGGACGGTCGTCGAACGTCTGGAGCTGGTTGCCAGGCTCGGTGAGCCACTCGCGACCGTGGGCTTTGTCCCACAGCGAGACCATCCGCCCCTGGGCGTCGAAGGCGAGGCGGAAGCGGTCGGTCTCGACGCCTGCGGCGGTCGCCGCCAGCGGGGCAGCCGCATCGCCCCCGGAGGCGCCGGGCCGGATCTCGTACACCGCAGCCCCCAAGGCCGGGACCGTCGCCTCGATGCCGATCTGCCCGTCGTGGGTCACCTGGTGCGGGACGGTGGATCCGTCGGCAGCGACCACATGGACCTCCCCGCTGGCGGCCGGCCCGAGCGTGACGAAGTCGGTGCGCGCCCACCCGAGGCTGTTCCACACCGTCACGGAGCCCTCGCCAGCGGAGTCGGTCAGGGCGACGAGGGCTGCGTCGGTCGCCTGTCGGGCTGCGGCCCGCGTCTCGTCGTATCGGGCGTGGACGCCCTCGTAGACGGGCTCGATGCTGGTGCCAGGCAGGATGTCGTGGAACTGGTTCAGCAGCACGTTCTTCCACGCGGCGTCCAAGGCCTCGACGGGCGCCTCGGCTCCCGTGCGTGCGGAGGCTACGGACGACCAGATCTCGGCCTCGCGCAGGCGCATCTCGCACTCCCGGTTGCCCTTTTTGACGCGTGCGTGCGTCGTCAGGGTGCCTCGGTGCGATTCGAGGTACAACTCGCCGTTCCAGATGGGCACGGCGCGACCGGTCCGCTCGGCGATGGCATCGGCCTCCTCCTGGATCTTGTCGAGGGCGTCGCGCGCGGTGGTGAAGTGGCAGCGCGGGAAGCCTGGCACATCTGCCAGCCGCTCGCCGAGCTCCACGTCCTCGCGCATCGGGCCGCCGCCGCCGTCGCCGTAGCCATAGAGGAAGAGGAGGGACTCCACCGTCTCGCGCTCGGGCACGCGCCGGTGCATGTCCGTGATCGTCTCCGGGTCGACCCGCGCGACGTACGTCTGCGGGAACGTGCAGCGCACCCGCGTCCCGTCGACGCCCTCCCAGTCGAAGTGGCTGTAGGGAAAGGTGTTGGTGTTGTTCCAGGTCAGCTTCTGGGTCACGAACGTGTCGATCCCGCTCTTGCGGAGGATCTGGGGCATCGCCCAGGCATAGCCGAACGTGTCGGGGAGCCACATGACGGTGCTCGTCTGCCCGAAGTGCGTCTGCCAGAACTGCTGACCGTGGAGCAGCTGGCGCACGAGCGACTCGCCGCCGGTCACATTGCAATCGGGCTCCACCCACGCGCCGCCGATGATTTCCCACCGACCCTCCGCGACCCGCTCCTGGACGCGCGCGAAGAGGTCCGGGAAGTCCTGCCGGAGGAACTCGTAGAGCTGCGCCTGGCTCTGCGCGAAGCGGTACGACGGCAACTCGTCGAGGTAGCGGAGAGCGGTAGCCGTGGTGCGCCCCATCTTGGCGCGCGTCTCCGGGAGCGTCCACAGCCACGTGACGTCGATGTGGGAGTTGCCCACGAGCCACACGTCGTGGTCCGTCGGCGGGACCCGCTGGCGCACAGCCTCGACCTCCTCGCGGAGCACACGCGCCGCCTCCGTCACGTCGACCGACCCGTAGGCCGAGTGGAAGTCGAGGGCGTTGGTGGAAGCGATCAGCGCGTGCCGCAGGCGATTGGCGACGAGCCCTCCGTCCCGCTGGCGCAGCTGCCCCTCGGCAGGGTTGCCCGAGGCCGGACCGTCCAGCGCGCGGACCACGCCCAGGATGGCGCGCAGGTCGTGCCGGTAGGATTCGACCGCCTCGTCGATGCGGACGAACGCGGCCGAGAGCGCCTTCGGCTGGCGATCGCGGCTCGAAAAGAGCATGATGTCAATCCGAACCTCGCGTCCGGCCTCGCCCGCCTCCGAGAGCACGAGGAAGGATCGGTTCTCGTCGAGCGCCTGCCACGGCTCACCGTCGACGTAGACCATCGACTCGGCTTTGGTGCCGAAGTCGATCGCCACGCGGATGCCGGCCAGTGCGTCAGGGATCGTCGCCGTCGTGCTCAGCCAGTATGTCTGGGCGTCTCGCGCAGGCGCCGAGAATGCGTCCTCTGCACTCGGGGTCTCGACGGGCTCGTTCATCCGGTCGAGGTCATCGGCGAACCCGGGACGGGCGATGTGGTCGGGCCAGTCGCGAGAGACGGTCCAGCCGCCGATGTCCCAGCGCTCCGGATGGATGTAGTAGCCGAGTTCGCTGAGCCGACGCTGGAGTCGGGCGTCGGTCATCGCGCGGTCGAGGGGCATGCGGAGAGAGGAGCCGAGAACAGAAGGAAGAGCGAAAATAAAAACGTTGTCATTGCCTTCCCAATCCATAGGGCCGCATTCCGCCTTTGCCCGACCTCCACGTCGGGAATGTCGCAGGGGCTGCCCATCGGCCCGCATCGCGTCTCAAAACAGGACGCCAGATTTGGAGCGACGTATGCCCCTTCGTGCGGCGGGTCAGGTGCGCTCCGAGGCCGCCAGCGGGGGTGCCGACGCACATGACTCCAGTCCGTGCTCTGCTGTGACCGATCAGCCTCGTCGCAGCCGCACGACCGTGCACGGGTTGGCGACGGGTGCCGCACCTAGAGTCGGGACGGATCCGTCTCGATCCTATCGGTCATTTGCGTAGCCAATCAGGCGATGTCCTCCCGCTGGCGCGCAAATCCGCCCTGGTCGAGACTCGACGCGACTCGGCCGTCCACGCACCGGCAGTCACGCTCTGACGAACGCCGTTAGGATCGCCAGCGGAGCCTCCGCCTCGCCAGCAGGGCCCACCGTGTATGCGCCGACGCCAGCGGGAACGATCACGACCTCGGCGTAGCCGATCCGAGCAGGCGCGAAGGCGCCCGATGGGCTCTCGATCACGGCCTCGCATCCTTCGACCAGGCACAGGACGTGGACGGTCCCCTGCGTGTCGCGGGGGACGGACTCCGTACACCACAGCCGCCGCGTCTCGATGAACTCCAGCTCGTGGAGCCCGGTCTGCTCCTCGCGCCAGCCGCGCCCCTCGGCGAGCGCCCGGGGTGGGCGCAGGAGATGCTCGCGCGTCCAGGCCTCGGTGCGGTCCCACTGGATGTTGGCGAGGCCTCGGTCGAGGTGAATCGGGCGGGGGCGCCCGTCGAGCCCGAGACGGTCCCAGTCCCACAGCTTGAAGGTGAAGATGTACGGCGTCGCGCTGATCTCCAACACCATGCTGCCCGCTCCGGAGCAATGAACCGTGCCTGCGGGAATCGAGACATGGTCGTGTGCCTGGACGGGCCAGGTCGCGGCATACTGCTCTGCGGGGAAGGAGATCTCTCCCGCTTGCGCCGCGTCGAGGTCGCGTGCCATCGCCTCGGGATCGACGTCGTCCTTCAGCCCCAGGTAGACGACCGCGCCGGGCTCGGCGTCCATCAGGTAGTAGCTCTCGTCCTGGGTGTACGTCAGCCCGAAGTGCTCGCGGGCGTAGTCCGCCAGCGGGTGTACCTGGAGGCTCAGGTTGCCGCCGCCCATCGTGTCGAGGAAGTCGAACCGGATGGGGAACTCCTCACCGAAGCGAGCCCGCACCCGGTGGCCGAGCAGGGCATCCGGCTCGGCATAGACCAGGTTCTGAGCCGGCGTCTCGACGACGACGTCCCCGAACTGAAGCAGGAGCGAGTTCTCTTCGGGGACGCCGTTGAAGCACCAGGCGTAGTTCGGCGGCTGCTGGCGTCCGTCGGCGTCGTCGCGGTCGTCGAGCCCGCACACGCGCCGCATCCACTGGCCGCCCCACGGGCCAGGGTCGAAGAACGGGACCGGGCTGAACGGCTGCGATGCCGTTTGGCGCAGCGCCTCTCGGTAGGCGTCGCCTGTCACGAGGCGCGGGTCGCCGGGTTGGGTCGTGTCCAGCACGGCGTCCCAGCGCGCCAGGAGCGACCGCTTGTGTCGGTCCAGCACGCGCCAGTCCACGAAGAAGCCACGCTTGTACTGGTGGCCCCAGCGCGCGTCGGCGTTGTCGGCGCCGAGGTTGGAGGCTTCACCGCGTCGATAGCGGAGCTGGTGCTCCCACCGCGGCATGTCGGCGTAGACGAGCAGGTCGCCGGGGTGGACGAGCGTCGCCCCCGCACCCACGACGAGGACTCGACGCCCGGACGCCTCGACCTGCTGGCGCAGCCCATCGAGGCCGGCCGGGTCAAAGAACGCGTCGAGGTCGAGCGTGCTCAGCCGTCCGAAGACGGGGTCGTCGGTGAGGTTCGGGGCCACCAGGGCCTCGACCTCCACTGGCGGCCTCAGCGCATCCTGCGCACGCAGCACCTCGGCGTCGAGCGCGGACGCCAGGTGCTGGATGATCTCGTCCGCGAACACGCCCGTGTAGCACTCGATCGTGACGACCCGGGCGTCGTGTGCCATCTCTGCCAGCTGGCGCGCGACCGCCGGCCAGCCTCGCCAGCAGGCCTCGTCGCGTCCGCGGATGCGGACCGTGGGGCGAAGGGTGTACGGGCTCATGAGGATTGGGTAGCGGCCCATGCGAGACCGACGAGAGCGGCGTCATCGTCCAGGCGGCCGGGGACGATGGAGGGAAGCGGAAGCTCGGGTCCGCGCCACGCGTGGGCAGCGACGTACTCGCGGATGGGCGTCAGCAGGGCCTCGCCCGCGCGCGCGGCCCCGCCGCCGATCACAATGCGCTCCGGGTCGAGCGCGTGGACGACGTTGACGACGGCCGCTCCCCAGGCCCTCAAGGCGTGCCCGCGCACGTCGGCATCGGCCTCGCGGAAGAGCCACGCGATGTCGGCCTCGGGACCGAACCGCTGGCGGAGCGCCCACGTCGAGGCCTCCGTCTCGACGCATCCGACGTTGCCGCACAGGCACGTCGGCCCATCGAGGCGAACCGTCAGGTGGCCGAAGAGCATGGCGCCCGCGCCGTAGGCGCCTCGGAAGGGACGCCCGTCCAGCACAGCGGCCGATCCGATCCCCGTGCCGAGCGTGAGCATGGCGACGTCTCGGCATCCCTGGGCCGCCCCGTGTTGCCACTCTCCGAGGAGCGCCGCCACGGCGTCGCCTTCCAGAACAGCCGGGACGCCCCACGTCGCCTGTGCCCAGCCGTCCAGGTCGATGTCTGTGGCGTCCGGGTACTTGTCGACGGTTGAGACTACGCGGCGTCGGTCGCGGTCGAGCAGGCATGGCAGCGCCAACCCGACGGCATCGGGGGCCGTGATCCCGACGTGGTCGGCCAGCGCGTCGACGCGGTCTCGGACCTGGCGGAGGGCCCGGGTCAGGCCGCCAGCGGGGTCGGCCGGGAGGCGCTCGCGAGACACCACTTGCCCGCCCCGCACGATGCCCAGTGTGACCGTGGTGCCGCCGAGGTCAGCCGCATAGACAGTCGGGGTTGGCATCGTATCGTGGGCTCGCACCCCAGGTGACCCCGCCATGATCGCGACCCCAGAACGCCTGGACAAGCGCGTCCTCTGCACCCTCCTCGTGAGCCTCTGGATGTCTGTTCCGTCGTCGGCGCAAGCGTCGCTCTCCCTCGTTCCTCAGCCGGCCTCGCTGTCGGTCGGCAGCGGCTCGTTCTCCCTCGACTCGACCACGACGGTGGCTGTGCGCTCCGGTGGCCCCGAGGCGCGGCGGGTTGCCGAGGCATGGGCTGCGCGGGTGCGCCTGGCCTCCGGTCTGGCCCTCCCGCTGGCGCCAGCGGGCGCCGACGGCGACATCACTTTCCACCTCGACCCGACCCTGGCGATCGAGGACGAGGGCTACGAGGTGTCGGCCGCGCCCGCGGGTATCCGTGTGCGGGCGTCGGGCGCGGCGGGTCTCTTCTACGGAGCGCAGACGCTGCGCCAGCTGCTTCCGCCAGCGGTCGAGCGTGGCGGCGCCCTGCCGGCGGAGGTCCCCATGTCGTGGACGATCCCGGCCGTCGAGATCGAGGACGCCCCGCGCTTCCGCTGGCGCGGGCTTCACCTCGACGTGTCGCGCCACTTCATGCCCGCCGCGGGCGTCAAGCGCCTGATCGACCGGATGGCGCAGTACAAGCTCAACCGGTTCCACTGGCACCTCACCGACGACCAGGGCTGGCGGATCGAGATCGAGCGGTACCCGCGGCTGGCGCAGGTCGGCGCGTGGCGGGATGGAACGCTCGTGGGCAGCTTCCACAACCGCCCGCACACGTTCGACGGGGTCCGCCACGGCGGCTACTACACGCAGGACGAGGTCCGGGAGGTCGTGGCCTACGCAGCGGAGCGCCACATCACGGTCGTCCCCGAGATCGAGATGCCCGGCCACTCGACGGCTGCCCTGGCGGCCTATCCCGAGCTGGCCTGCACCAACGGCCCGTTCGAGGTGGCGCAAACCTGGGGCGTGTTCGAGGACATCTTCTGCCCGACTGAGGAGACCTTCGCGTTTCTGGAAGGCGTTCTGACCGAGGTGCTTGACCTCTTCCCGAGCACGTACATCCACATCGGAGGCGACGAGGCACCGAAGGCGCGGTGGGAGGAGAGCCCCGAGGCGCAGGCGGTGATCCAGAGGGAGGGGCTGGCCGATGAGCACGAGCTTCAAAGCTGGTTCGTGCGCCGCATCGAGTGGTTCCTGAACGAGCGGGGCCGGAGGCTGGTCGGGTGGGACGAGATCGTGGAGGGCGGCCTCAGCCCGACGGCCACGCTCATGTACTGGCGCAGCTGGGACGATGCGCCGCTCCGACAGGCCGCCGAGCAGGGCAACGACATCGTCATGACGCCCAACAGCACGCTCTACTTCGACCACTACCAGGCCGACCCCGCTGGCGAGCCGCTGGCCATCGGAGGGCTCACGACGCTGGAGGACGTCTACGCCTACGAGCCGATGCCGGCCTTCTTCACGGACACGCAGGCGGGTCAGGTCCTCGGCGCGCAGGCCAACATCTGGACCGAGTACCTCCCCGGCCAGGCGGCTGTCGACTACATGGTGTGGCCGCGCGCCCTCGCGCTGGCGGAGGTCGTCTGGAGCCAGCGAGACCGCCGCGACTGGACCGACTTCACGGAGCGCCTGCCGGATCACCTCCGCCGCCTCGACATGGCCGGCGTCCGCTACCGCCAGCCGCGTGGCCGATAGCACCAAGCCGTTACGCCGCTCGGTTGGCTAGGTCGTACCACATGTGGAGTTTCGTGACGAACCCACCGTCCACCCGAACGGCGTACGGCTCGGACCCGAAGCAACTGAAACCGCACGCTTCGTAGAGACCGACAGCCGAACGGTTCGACTTCGTGACGGTGAGTTGGACGACTCGGAGTGGCGGAGAGCGCCGGGCACGGTCGAGCACGGCCTCGACGAGCGCGCGACCGATCCCGCAGCGCCGCGACTGCGGTGCGACGAACATCCCGAATAAGGTCGCCTTGTGTGCCGTCCGCTCACGGTCGCCTCGGCGAAGTCCGGCGACGCCGACGAGACGGTCTGAGACGTAGGCGCCGAGAACGATGTCGCGTTCAACCCGCGATTTCCACCACTCCAACGCCAGCGGTGCACGCTCTTCGGCCGTCGAGGTGAAGGTCTCGGGTTCGCTCGCGTATGCTCCGAGCATGAGGGTTCGATACTCCTCGACATCGGTTTTCGTCAGGCGATCGATGATCATCGAGTGTGGGACCGACCCGTTAGGAGAGGCCACCGGCATCTCCTAACTAGAACTTCACCGGAGAGGCCGCCGCATGAAGTCCCACGAGACGCCCGAAAAGCGGCGCGGGCATCCGAGTATACGGTCATACTCAACGACCTTTCTCACCTGGTCCACATCGTGTCGCCGGTCTCCGTTAGCGCCACGAGCGCCGTCAGTCGCCCTCCCAGATGCGGGAGAGGTGGTTCGTGTAGAGCACGCGGTCACCGTCCCGCTGGCGGAGCGTGGCCGTCACTACGAACCCGTCCTCCTCCGTCTGGAAGCCCGTGATCTGGGCGCTGCCGAGGGACAGCCGTGCGTCGTCGAGGCCGAGGGCGTCCAGCGTCGGCGCCCACTGGTTGTGGGCCTCCCGGTAGCTCTTCTGGGCGTGGTAGACCTCCATCAGCAGGTCACGCGCGGCCAGGGTCGGGTCCGACTCGA
>JBCDLV010000021.1:0-20651 GCA_038744895.1 Bacteroidota bacterium
CCGTGACGGCGTCGAGCTGCGCGCGCGCCTGCTGCAACTCCCGCTCGGCGATGTCGACCGACTCGCGGTGCAGCGGCGTCGGGCCGTACTGGGTGGTCAGGCCGCGGTAGCCGACGAACATGCGCGACTGCATCGACGGCGGCGTGCGCTCGCGGAGCGACCGCTTGGTGGGCGAGCCGTAGATCGCCACGTCGAGGTCGTAGAGCTGCTCTTGCACCGCGTCGATCCGTGCCGAGAGGTCGGCGTCGGGGCGGCGTGCGCGGCCGTGGGCCGCTTCGAGCGCCTCGATGCGGTCGCCGGCGCGCTCCATGGCGTTCGAGAACAGCGTCATCTCGGTCATGAGGCCCTCCATGCGCTCGCGGAACGCCGTCAGGTCGCCAGCGGGCGCCGAGCGGAGGGCGCCGTCGCGCAGCGGCACCACGTCGAACGAGACTGGACCGGAGAGCGTGCGCGCCTGCCCGTCGGCGACGCGCACGAGCGTGGCCGAGTACGTGCCTGGCTCCGCCTCGAAGCCGTTCACGCGGCTGTTCTCGCCCGGCGTGACCGGACCGAGGGCGTCGCGCTCCAGGTCCCACGCGACACGGTGCAGGCCCTTCGCGCTGCGGCCCGCGACGCGCGAGACCACGTCGCCCTGGGCGTCGCGGACGTGCAGCTCGACGCGGTCGGCCTCCTCGTTGCGCTCAGCGTCGAGGGCGTCCCAGCCGGGGAACGGCACGTCGGCACCGTCCTCGATCTCGCCCTCGGCCTGCTGGCGCTGGGCTTCGAGGCTCTGGAAACCGTCGCGGAGGTAGTACGTGAAGACGGCCCCGTACTCAGGGTTGGGCGCGCGGTACTCGTCGTTGCCGACGGACCCGTTGGTGCCCGAGCGGTAGCGGAAGCGCTTGGCATCGCGCAGGCCGAACAGGTGGCCCTCACTCGCCAGCAGGTCGTCGGTCACCTCGCGCAGCGGGCCGTAGTCGTCCAGCACGAGGAAGCCGCGCCCGAACGTCCCGGCCACCAGGTCGCTCTCGCGGCGCTGGATCACGAGGTCGCGCACGCCGATCGTCGGCATGTCGCCGCCGAGCTCGACCCACTGGCCGCCGCGGTCGGGCGAGAAGTAGACGCCGAACTCGGTCGCGGCGAAGAGCAGGTTCGGCTGCACGTGGTCCTGGACGAGGCGCCACACGAGCGTGCGCTCGGGGATGCCGTCGGTCGCCATCGCCCACGTCCGGACGCGGTCGGTGCTCTTGACGAGGTAGGGCGCGAAGTCGCCGTACTTGTGGTTGTCGAGCGCGGCGTAGACCGTGTTGGCGTCGTGGAGGTCGGCGTAGACGTGGTTCACGAACGCCGTCTCGGGCACGCCCGAGATCGATCCGACCTCCACAGCGCGCCACGAGCCGCCGCCGTCCTCGGTGATCTGGAGCAGGCCGTCGTCGGTGCCGGCGTAGATCAGGTTCGCGTCCTGCGCCGAGACATCGACGGAGGTGATCGTGTTGTAGACCGACATCGCGTAGACGTCCCACGCGTTGTCGATCGACTGCGTGCGGCCCATAATCGGCATCTCGAAGCGCTCCTCGTTGCGGGTCAGGTCGCCCGAGAGGGCCGTCCAGCTATCGCCGCGGTCCGTCGACATCCAGACGCGCTGGGACGCGAAGTAGAGCGTCGCCGGGTCGTGCGGGCTGACGAGGATCGGCGCGTCCCAGTTGTAGCGCTCCGGCCCGGCGCCGGGCTCGGGCTGGGGCACGATGTAGGTCGCCTCGCCGGTCACGCGGTCGATGCGGTGCAGGTTGCCCTGCTGCGACTGCGCGTAGGTGATGCTCGGGTTGCCCGGCTCCGTGGCCGACTGATGGCCGTCGCCGCCGAGCGTGAGGAACCAGTCGCCGTTGCCCGCGCCCTCGCGCGTGTCGGTAGCTGAGGGGCCGCCGTGCGAGCCGTTGTCCTGCGTGCCGCCGTAGACGTTGTAGAACGGGGCCGCGTCGTCCACGGCGACCTTGTAGTACTGCGTCACGGGCAGGTTGTCGATGTAGCGCCAGCTATCGCCGCCGTCGAACGACTCGTACAGGCCGCCGTCGGTGCCCGAGAGCAGGTAGTCGGGGTCGGTCGGATGGAAGGCGAGCGCGTGGTTGTCGACGTGCTTGCGCGCGGTGTTCTGGATAAAGAACGTCTCGCCGTGGTCGTTCGACTGTTGCACGCGGACGTCCATCAGGTAGATGCGGCCTTCGTGGTGCGGCGAGGCGTAGAGCTCCTGGTAGTAGTGCGGGCCGGTGCCGCCGGCGACGGCGTCGGACATCTTGCGCCAGCTGGCGCCGCGGTCCGCGCTCATCCAGAGGCCGCCGCTGCGCTGGTCGGTCTCGATGGCCGCGTAGACCACGTCCGGGTTCTGAGGCGAGATGGCGAGGCCAATCTTGCCCATGTTGCTCGACGGCAGCCCGCGCGTCATCTCGGTCCACGTCCGGCCGCCGTCGGTGCTCTTGTGGAGGCCCGTGCCCGGGCCGCCGCCCATGTAGGCCGCGACCGTCCGGTGGCGGTCCCACGTGGCGGCATACATCACGTCAGGGTCGCGCGGATCGACGACGAGGTCGGTCGCGCCGGTCCAGTCGCCGCCGCCGAGCACCTGCGTCCACGTCTCGCCACCGTCCTCAGTGCGGTAGAGGCCGCGCTCGCCGCCCGCACTCCAGAGCGGGCCCTGGGCCGCGACGAGCACCACGTCCGAGTCGTCCGGGTGGATCCAGATCGTCGAGAGGCGCTCGCTCTCTTTGAGGCCGCGGTTTTCCCACGTCCGGCCGCCGTCGGTCGAGCGGTAGATGCCGTCGCCGTAGGCCGCGTGGCGCCCGCCGACGTTCTCGCCGGTGCCGACCCAGATCGTGCTCGGGTTGCGCGCGTCGATGGCGATGGAGCCGGTCGAGTACGAGGCCTGGCCGTCGAAGAGCGAGGTCCAGGTAGTGCCGCTGTTGGTGGTCATCCAGACGCCACCACTGCCGACGGCGACGTACCACGTCTGCGGGTCGTCCGGGTGGATCGCGATGTCGGCGATGCGACCTGACGTGAACGCCGGTCCGATGCCGCGCCACGACAGGGCGCTGTAGTTCAGGTCCGCGACGGTAACGGGGTCGTCCTGCGCGCCAGCGGGCGGAATCAGAAGGAGCGCGGACGCGAGGAAAAACAGAAGAGGGCGCATGGGGGAATGCCTGATGGAACCGGCGCAACATATCCCACACGCGGGATTCCGGGCGCGGCCTCTGCGGAAACGCCAGCGGGTCCCTCGTCCCCGCTGGCGGCCGGCCCGCTGGCGGCCGGCGGGGTCGCGCCCTGCGGACCAGGAAGAGCCTAGCTTCGTCTCACGAACACCCCGGCTCCTCCTCCCCTCTCCTCATGGCGACGTACGACGTATTCCTCACGGGCGAAGGCTCACAGGACTCCCGGACCGTTCAGGTCGTGGCAGGAAGCCACGTGATCTCCAACGGCTTCCTCTACCTCTACGAGGCGGACGAGCCGAGCGTCGATTCCCGGTCGGCCCCCATCGCGCGGGACGCGTGTGCCTTCTTCGCACACGGGATGTACCTCGGGTTCAAGCGCTCCGAGACCTAGCCCGGCCTCCGGCGAGACATTTCTCCGCTCGCAGCGGATCCTGCTGGCGGCCGCCGATGCGTTCCGCTGGCGATGCCTCGTGCCAGCCGTCAGTTCCCGAGCGCCCGCGCGACGACTCCATAGAGCGGGTCGCCCATAGCCGGCCGGTGCCCATGCACCTCAGGCTCGCCGAACGCGCCCGACGCTTCGAAGTAGCGCGCCACGAGCGCGGCGTGGCCCGCGTCGTCGAGCACGCCCCACGCCGCGACGGCCTTCGTCGGAAAGCACCGGTTCGAGAACGTCACCACGAACGGGCCACCGGGTCGAAGCACCCGGCCGACCTCGGCGAACACCTCGACCGGTCGCGTGAGGTACTGGACCGACACGCAGCAGAGCGCGGCATCGAACGACCCGCTGGCGTACGGCAGCGCCGAGTTCGCGTTGAGGCTCTGGACGCGGCGCTCGGTCAAGCGCGGGTTCGCTTCCAACTCGACGGCGTTCATCCCGAGGCCGGACACGCGGCCGTACGCGACGTCCTCAGGGAGATGGCTGACCCAGCTCGACATCAGGTCGAGCACGCCGGCGCCAGCGGGGACGAGGTCGCGGTACAGCGCGGTCACGGCCGCCTGCGCGTCGTCGTCGATGTGCTGAACCAAGCGTGGCGTGGCGTAGAACCGGGCGTCGTCGGTCTCGTCGGCGCGGCGGAACGCGGCCGGAGGGAGCGTTTCGGGCATGCGATCTCGAACGGATCCTAGCGCGCCGGGTGCCCCACCGTGAGAATGCCCCGCTGGCGACGGATCACGACCAGATCGAGCCGCCGATGAACAGCACCGCCAGCCCGGCCCCGAAGGCCAGCGCGCCGGCCTTCGACTCGTCCCAGTGCATCGCGACGAACACGAAGAGGAGCGGCCCGCCGAACAGCGTCAGGAGACCCCACAGAATGCCCTCTTCGAAGGACCGGACGATGATGTAGAGAAGGCCAGCGCCGAGAAGCAAGACGCCGACGCCTGCGAACACGAGATCCATTGAGCCGGAGGAGAGTGGCTCTCGGTATCGACGGACCAGTCTCTATCTGTAGTCCCGCTGGCGCCAGCAGGCGCACTTACGCCGGCGTCTGGAGCGCGGCGAGCACGTCCTCCGTCGAGACGACTGTCGCGAACTCGCCGTGCAGGCTCGCCAGCGCGACCGCATGGACCTGCTCCGCCGGCCACACGCGTCCGTCTGGACCCTCGCGGTCGAACGTCGCCGTGGCGTCCTCCACCACATACGTCTCGAAGCCCAGGTTGCCCGCCATGCGCGCTGTCGTCGAGATGCAGTGGTTCGTCGTCAGCCCCGCAATCACCACCGTCTCGATCCCGCTGGCGCGGAGGTCGCCGTCGAGGTCCGTCCCGATGAACGCGCTGTTGACCGCCTTCTGAACGACTGGCTCGCCCTCCCGAGGCGTCGCCTCCGGCTTGAAGGCGTTGCCCGGCCGGTCAGGGCGAAGCGTGGAGTCGGCCTCCGTCGAGCAATGCTGCACGTGGACGACGGGTTGCCCGGCTGCTCGCCACGCCGCCAGCAGGCGCATCACGTTGGCTTCGGCACCAGGGTTGTTACGTCGCCCCCACACGGGCTCGTCGAATCCCTGCTGAACGTCGACGACGAGGAGGGCAGCGGTCTCGGGGAGCGTCACGGGCGTCGGCTTCTGGGTGGAACGAGGCCGCCGACGGTTGCGCCAGCGGGGTGCCGGTCAAGCTAGTCGTCCGCTGGCGGCGCACCGGGCCCGACATGCAGACGCCCCGCTGGCGGACGTGCCAACGGGGCGCAGATCGGGGCGGAGAGGGGGGGATTCGAACCCCCGGTACCCGTTTCCAGGCACGCCGCTTTAGCAAAGCGGTGGTTTCAGCCACTCACCCACCTCTCCGTGGGGGCGCAAAGATAGGCGAGCCGCGAGCAGGCGAACAAACGAAACGACTGTGAGCGCCCCGCTGGCGCACGCGAGCATAGAGGCGGTAGCGATCCCAGGCCGTCGTGGAGAAGCACCGCGACCGACGGATCTCCGCGCCAGCGGATCCGCGGTGTCACAGACGGTCGAGCAGGCCGCCAGCAAGGCGCACCGGGTTTGGGTCGGTGTCCTCCTCTCTCTGTGGCGAGGCGTCAGTCCTCCTGGACCGTCACCGAGTCCACGACGCCGACGATGGTGGCGTCGCTGGCCGTCAGGTCGTGCGTGGCCCGGAACGGAAGCGCCGCCTCGGCCGAGGTCACGAACAGGACCGTGTCGCCCGGCCCCGCGTCGCACGTGTCGAGCGCGGCCTCGACGCGGCCCACGTCCGTTCCGTCGGCGCGGATGGGCTGGACGAGCAGCATCCGCCGGCCCTCCAGCGACGGGTCCTTCTGCGTCGCCCACACGTTTCCGATGACGCGGCCCAGCTTCATGAGGCGTCGCCGGTGTCAGCCGCCAGCGGGTCCGCAGAGACGTCGAGACGGTCCACGATGGCCATGATGACGGCGTCGACGGCCTTGCCGGTGGTCAGCTCGGTCTGGCGTCCGGAGGAGCCCTGGGCCACCAGGACGGTCTCGCCCTCGCCCGCGCCGACGGCATCGGCCGCGACGACGACGTTGGCCTTCGGCTCACCGTCGAGGTCGATCTCGCGGACGATGAGGAACTTCATGCCCACGAGGCCGGGGTCCTTCCGGGTGGCCCAGACGGTGCCGATGACGTCGCCGAGGAGCATGGGGCCGGTGGTGTATCCGAGGGAGTAGTGCTGCGCATCGCGGGGCCGTGGAGGCCTGCCACGCAGCGAGAGCCACGAAGCTACCTCGCCTCCAGCGCTCGGTGGTCAGCCGCCCCGCTGGCGATGGGCGACCGCCAGCAGGAGGCGGCGGATGCGGTGGCGGACCTGCTGGCGAAGGCCGTCCCCCCATGAGTGAGTCCAGCCCGCTCTCCGTCATCCTGAGCGAGCGGAGGGAGTCGAGGGATCTCAGCGCCAGCGGTCTCGGCTTCGACACTGCCCGCTGTATCCGGTACAGTCGCGTCGAGGTCCTTCGATGTCGGCCGGAGCCTGTGCTGAGCGCAGTCGAAGTCGCCTCCGGCTCAGGATGACGAGAGGAGTCCCGCTGGCGATCCGACCGCCAGCGGGTCATGTCCCAGCCCCGATCTCCACGAGGGAGGCCCCGTTGCGGATCGCGTCGAGCGCCGCAGGCAATTCTGCTGACAGAAGCTTCCGCATGGCTCGCCGGCTCGTGTTGCCGGCTCGGATCCAGATCACAGGTGGCGTTCCCTTGCGTTCGACCTCGTCGGCAAAGTCCGCGTCTTTTGTCAAGACGACAGCGCCCCGCTGGCGTGCAGCTTCGGCGATCGCCGTGTCGGTCGCATATCGCAGGTCGAGGTAGTCGACCGAGAACGCATCAATTCCTTCGAACTCCGCTCCAATCCACCGGGCCAATGACGGCGAGAGGTGAGCATCGATGATGAGTGTCAGGCGGCCTTCGCTGGTTGGCTCGTCGCTTCGCTGGCGTACTTGAGGCTGGCCTCGACGTCTGCCAGTTCGAGGTACGGCAACTCCTCGACGACTTCGCTCGGAGTCAGGCCCGCTGCCAGGAGGTCCAGCACGTCGGACACGCGCACCCGCATCCCGCGAATGCAGGGACGCCCCCCGCACTGGTCGGGGTTGATGGTGATGCGCTGGTGCCAATCGGACATGATTCGTCAACGATACGGCTGCTGTTTCCGCCTGTGGGCCTGTCGTGGAGTCCTGGAACATAGAGATTTGCTCGCCTGGACTCTACGCTCGTCAATTGAACCCGACGTTGCATCTGGCGGTGCGACCGAGCTCTCCCGGATGAAGCAAGACGCCCCCGGCTCCGAAGAACCGGGGGCGCTCAGCTAGCGGAGAGCCTCCGCCAGCGGGACAGGACCCGAGAGATCAGCCGCAGCCGGTGGAGGCGCCGCAGTTGGGGCAGCTGTAGCAAGCCCCTGCGCGGACGGTGATGCTTCCGCAGACGTGGCAAGCCGGGGCGTCCTCCTGGTTTTGGAACGCGCCGAGTTGGGTTCCACCGCTTCGAACGAAGACCCCGCTGGCGTCGGCCGCCCGCGCGGCCTCCACACTGCCGCCCACGAGGGACGGCTGCGCTGGGGTGTCCACGACCGCCTGGGCGGTCGTGAACAGGTCAGCCTGCGCCTCGTCGGACGCTGGGCCGTGGCGGTCGGCTTCAGCCGCCACGGCCACCGTAGGGTCCACGGACACCTCTTCCTCGGCGAGGTCTTGCGTCGCGCCGTCCCCGCCGCCCAAGAACTTGAGCGAGAGGTAGCGGAAGATGTAGTCCGTGATCGACTTGGCGATCGGGATCTGGGGGTTGTTCGTGAACCCGGCCGGCTCGAAGCGCACGTGGCCGAACTTGCTCACGAGGTCCGCCAGCGGGACGCCGTACTGGAATGCCAGCGAGATCGCCGTCGCGAAGCTGTCCATGAGCCCCGCGATCGTGGAGCCCTGCTTGGCCATCGTGATAAAGATCTCGCCCGGCTGGCCCGCGTTGCGGTGGCCCTCCGGGTAGAGGCCTACGTGGAGGTATCCCTCGTGGCCCGCCACCGAGAACTTGTGCGTCACCGAGGGGCGCTCGTCGGGCAGGCGCTCGCGGTGGGGCCGGTAGACCACCTTCTCGATGATCTTCTCGACCTCCCGGATCTCCGGCGTCCCGCTGGCGGCGCCGTCGCCCGAGACGGTGATCTCGTCGGTCGCCTCGACGGTCTTGTTGGACGTGTTGCCGTCCTTCTTGGTCGAGAGCGGCTGGCTGCGCTTGGAGTTCTCGCGGTAGATCGCGACGGCCTTCAGGCCCCACTCCCACGACTGCATGTAAGCGTCGGCGATGTCCTCGACGGTCGCGCTCTCCGGCAGGTTGACCGTCTTCGAGATCGCGCCCGAGATGAACGGCTGGCACGCGGCCATCATCTTGATGTGGCCCATGTGCGAGATCGAGCGCTCGCCGTTGAACGGCTTGAAGGCACAGTCGAACACCGAGAGGTGCTCGTCGCGGAGGCCCGGCGCCCCCTCGATCGTGTCGTTCTCGTCGATGTAGTCCAGGATGACCTGGGCCTCGGCGTCGGTGTACCCGAGCCGACCCAGCGCCTCCGGCACGGTGTGGTTGACGATCTTCATCAGGCCGTCGCCCTTGCCCGCCAGCAGCTTGTACTTGACGAGCGCGAGGTCAGGCTCGATGCCGGTCGTGTCGCAGTCCATCATGAACCCGATGGTCCCGGTCGGCGCCAGCACGGTCGCCTGCGCATTGCGGTAGCCGTGGGCCTCGCCGAGCTCGACCATGCGGTCGGCGCTCTCCTGCGCGGCTGTGCGGAGGTACTCCGGGCAGCTGGCGTCGATCTCGGCGACCGCGTCGCGGTGCATCCGCATCACCTCCAGCATCGGCTCGCGGTTGTCCGCGAAGCCCTCGAACGGGCCGATCTTCTCGTTCGACGCGATCTCAGCGCTCCGGGCGTAGCCCTCGCAGTGCTCGATGGCCATGAGGGCGCCCGCCACGGCGCGGCCCTCGTCTGAGTCGTACGGCAGGCCCATCGACATGAGGAGCGCGCCGAGGTTGGCGAAGCCGAGCCCGAGCGGGCGGAAGCGGTGGCTGTTGGCCGCGATCTTCGGCGACGGATAGCCCGCGTTGTCCACCAGGATCTCCTGCGCCGTGAGGTAGATCCGCGACGCTGCACGAAGCCGCTCCACGTCGACCGTGCCGTCCTCCTTCTGGAACTTGCGCAGGTTGAGCGACGCCAGGTTGCAGGCACTGTCGTCCAAGAACATGTACTCCGAGCACGGATTGCTGGAGTTGATCGGGCCGGTGTTCTTGCACGTGTGCCAGCGCTGGATCGTGTCCTCGTACTGAGCACCCGGGTCGCCGCAGATGTGCGTACCCTCGGCGATCTGGAGCAGCAACTCCGACGCGTCCACCTCCTCGACGGGCTCGCCGTTGGTGACAGCCGTCAGCGCGAAGGTCTCGCCCTTGTTTGCGGCATCCATGAACGCGTCGTTCAGCCGGACCGACTGGTTGACGTTCTGGAAGGCGACCGAGCCGTAGGCGGCGCCGTTGAAGGATCCGTCGTAGCCCTCCTCGATGAGCGCCCAGGCCTTCTTCTCCTCCGTCAGCTTGGCGTGGACGAACTCCAGGATGTCGGGGTGCCACACCTTGAGCGTCTGCATGATGGCCGCGCGGCGCGTCTTGCCACCCGACTTGATCGTGCCGCCCGTCGCGTCCTGCACCTTCATAAAGGAGACCGGCCCGGACGGAGTACCACCGCCCGAGAGCTTCTCCTTCGACGACCGCAGCTTGGACCAGTCCGCACCGACGCCGGAGCCGAACTTGAACAGCCGGGCACTCTCCGACATCAGCTGCCAGATGTCGTCCACGGAGTCGTTCACGGAGATGATGAAGCAGGCGCTCGCCTGCGGGCGCTCGTACGGGTCGACGTTCGTGATCGCCTCCGACTCGCGGTCCCAGCCGGAGATCGTCTTGCCGCCGGTGTCGCGGATGCCGTACTGCGCACCCAGGCCGACGTTGAACCAGACGGGGCTGTTGAACGCACCGTACTGGTTGGTGCAGAGCCACGTCAGCTCGTCGTAGAACGTCTCGGCGTCCTGCTCGGTGGCGAAGTAATTCTGGTCGCGACCCCAATCGGTGATGGTGCGCGTGACACGGTGGACGAGCTGCTTCAGGCTGTACTCACGCTCGCCCTCCGCTGGCGACCCGTTGCCGCGCTCGAGGTCGCCGTAGAAGTACTTGCTGGCGACCACGTTGACCGCCAGTGGGGAGAACGCAGACGGGAACTCGACGTCGGTCTGCTCGAAGATGGACTCGCCCGTGTGGTTCTTGATGGCAGCGTCTCGGCGCTCCCAGGTCACGCTGTCGAACGGGTGCGTGCCCTCAGTTGAGAAAACACGATCGATGATGAGCCCGCCGGACGCGGGGGGGGCCTTCGTCTTGGCCATAGGTGTGTGGATTGGGGGGACAAAAAAGGCGCTCCTGGGCCTCGCCCCTGCGCATCGCAGGCAGCGGCTTGGAACGCCGAGACGGCCATCGAAGAGACGGGGCGGGAGGCCTGCGTCGCCAGCTGGCGGCGGCCATTCCCGAAGCCCGCGATTTGGTGAAGGGCCGTCGAAACGAGTTATAAATAAGTGGGGGGTGCGAGCCCATCGCAACCCCCTTCCGTCCACGGGTTATCCACAGCGTGGAGGACGTGACCAATCAACAGCGAGGCATGCTACCTGATGGAAAACCGGCTGCCTGAACGCCCTACAAGCCCCGTTATCCATGAATGGTCGAAATAACGGATATCACGTGTCCGTGCATCGCACATCCGTCCGATCCGCGACGACCGTCTTGAGACAATAGCGGTTGCACACCTACGCGTCCTGGTGTGACCGTTATCCAGGCTGTCAGGCCGTCGCCCCGCTGGCGCCTACCGGTGAGCGCTCGCCAGCGGACGTCTACAGGTCGTCGTCCATACCGAGTGCAGGAACGCGGGTGCTTCGCCAGTCTGTCCTGCTGGCGCCCACGCGATCAAGGGTGGGCAGGCCATGAATCGAGGGGGAAAGCGTCCTCTCCGGCCACCGCCAGCGGAGCCTCCGGCTGGTGCCCTCGTACCTTCGCTCCCTGATTTCCGACCGAGACCATGTTCGACGACCGCAGCGCCTACCCACACCCCGACGAGTTCAGCGTCGTGCGTCCCGAGTACTCCGACCCCGAGGACGAGGGCGACGACGTGATCGCGATCATCGAGATCGCTCCGTTCAAGGTGCTCGGCTACAGCGCCACGCGTCCAGGTGCGCGCCGCGCCGCGCTGTACGAGGCCGCCAAGGAGTACCGCTCCTACCACCCCAGCTTCCGCGTCGAGAGCCCCTTCCCGAGTTCCTTCGAGGACGAGGACGGTAAAGCGTGGAAGCGCGTCCCGGCGGGCCAGCGCGACGCCCTCGGCGACTACACGTTCGAGGACGAAGACGGCGAGGACTCCGCCGACATCGAGCAGATGCTGCTCTGGGACGTCCGCCCAGTCCCGGTCTTCGACGACGAGGACGACGAGTAGCCCTCCGTTCGTTTCGTTGTCTTGACGCCGCGCCTCCGGGTGCGGCGTTTTCTTTGGGCTCGTCCTCTCCTGCTCTCATGTCCCGCCTGATCCTTCCTGTCCTGCTGGCGATGGCCAGCGCCGCCAACGCACAAGGCACGCTCGTCTCCGGCCCCATGCTGGCCGACGTGACCCACCGCGGTGCCGCCATCTGGGTCCAGGCCGAGGGGCCCGTCGAGGTCCGCGTCGATGCCTCGCCAGCGGGGGATCCGGCACTCGCCGTGGTAGCCACCAGCGGGGCCGTCACCGCTCACCACGACGGCACGGCGACGGTTCGTCTGTTCGGCCTGGAGCCGGGGACGTCCTACGACTACGTGGTAACCGTCGACGGCGAGCCGGTCGATGTCGCCTACGACACGGCGTTCGAGACGCAGGAGCTGTGGCAGTGGCGCACAGACCCGCCCAGCTTCACGGCCGCTTTCGGGTCGTGCTACTACTCGAACGACCCGCCCTACGACCGGCCCGGAGGTGCCTACGGCGGGCCGACCTCCATCTTCCGAGAGATCGCCACGGTCGACCCGGACCTCATGCTCTGGCTCGGTGACAACGTCTATCTCCGCGAGGTCGACTGGTGGAGCGCCGAGGGCATCGACTACCGGTACCGGCACGCGCGCCAGGAGCCGGACCTCCAGCCCCTGCTGGCGTCGGCTGCGCACTATGCGACCTGGGACGATCACGACTTCGGGCCCAACGACTCCGACCGATCATACGTCCTCAAGGAGGATGCACTCGACACGTTCATGCGCTTCTGGCCGGCAGCCTCGCGCGGCATCGAGGGCGTGCCCGGCGTGTTCACCCACTTCCAGTGGGCCGATGTCGACTTCTTCCTCCTCGACGACCGGTACCACCGCGCTCCCAACAACGCCCCGGATCCGGAGCGCACGATCCTCGGGCCGGTCCAGCTTCAGTGGCTCCTCGATGCGCTGACGGCCAGCCAGGCCCCATTCAAGGTGATTGCCAACGGAGGGCAGATCCTGAACCCGATCTCGGTCTTCGAGACGTTCGCCGCGATCGCGCCGGGCGAGCGCCAGATCCTGCTCGACGAGATTCACCGCCGGCGGATCGAGGGCGTGGTGCTGCTCTCCGGCGACCGGCACCACACAGAGCTCCTCCGGATGGACCGCGACGACGCGTACCCGCTCTACGAGTTCACCTCCAGCCCGCTCACAGCTGGCGCCTCGACCTACCCGCTCCGCGACGACTCGCCAGAGCGCGTCAACCCGCTTCGCGTCGAGGGCACCCTCGTCGCGGGCGACCGCAACTTCGGCACGCTCACCGTCGAGGGCCCACGCACGGAGCGGACCATGACGATGCGCACCTACTTGAACGATGGGACGCTGCTGTGGGAGCGCACCGTTCAGGCGAGCGACCTCGTGTACCCGGACCAGGACTGAGCCTCCACCCAGCCCGCTGGCGCCCACCGCCAGCAGCAAGCACGTCTTCTCGGTCCTCGCTCACCGCCAGCGGGCGCCGATCCGGGCAGCCGTCTCCCGCTGGCGCCTGTGGCACAGCAGACGCCCACAAACGGACCGCCGGGTCCAGACGCACGCCGATAGCTTGGCCCGATCACACCGACGCCTTCCCATGATGAACCTCCTCCTTTCCCTCTTCCTCTCGCTCGGCGCCGTCTACGCGACGCCAGGCGCGACCGACGCGACCGACGCGACCGACGCGACCGACGCGACCGACGCGACGAACCAAGTCACGTTCTCGAACGGGACCGGTATGACCGTCTTCTACCTCTACATCGCCGGATGCAACGAGAGTGAGGGGAACGACTGGGCCGAGATGGCCGACTGGGCCTACGACTACCTCGAAGAGGGCGTTCTGCCACCAGGCGAGACGGCCACGGTCGAGCTCGTCGACGGCTGCTACAACATCCTGCCGGTCTACGAGGACGAGACCGCCATCCTGGAGAAGATCGAGGTGGAGGGCGACACGACCGTGCCGCTCGTGTTCGGAGGCTGAGGCACGGCGGGCGCTAGCTTGGGGCGTCCCTGCGTTGGTGCCCCATGCGTCGCTCAACCGTCCTCCCCTGGCTGCTGGCGCTCGCCGTCGGCGCAGCGCTGGCCTCGCCAGCGGGGTGCCACGGCCGCGCCGATGCCGAGGCGCGGCCCCCATCGGCCGAGCCTGCGCCTGGCCGCACCGACGCACCTCTGGAGGCCTCCAAGGCGGTAGCACCCGACACCACGGACACGCCCCCTCCGTTGCCCGACGGGTTCATCCGGCTGAGTGAGACCGCCCCGGAGATCGCGCTGGAGATCCGCTACACGACGAGCTACAACTTCGTGGGCGAGCCCATCGACGCCTACCTCGCCCCCGAGTGCATCCTGACGGAGGCCGCGGGCGAGGCACTCGCCGCCGTCGCCCGCGACCTCGCCCGGCGCGACCTCGGGCTGAAGGTGTACGACTGCTACAGACCGCAGACCGCCGTTCGCCACTTCGTTCGCTGGGCCAACACGCCCGACGCGCTGGCCATGCGAGACGCCTTCTACCCGGAGGAGCCGAAGGGGGAGCTGTTCTCGCGCGGCTACATCGCGACGCGGAGTGGGCACAGCCGCGGCTCGACGGTGGACCTGACCCTGGTTCGCCTCCCGGTGGCCGCGTCTGTCCTGACGAAGTACCCGTCGCCCGACCAGCCGCTCCCGCGGTGCGACCGACCCAGGGCCTCCGACGGGTCCGCTGGCGGGCGGCTCGACGAGCGAGACCTCGACATGGGCACGGCCTACGACTGCCTCTCGCCGGCCTCCGCGACCGCCAGCGGGGCGGTCTCTGCGCAGGCGCGACGCAACCGCCAGACGCTCGTCTCCGCCATGAGCCGGCACGGTTTCCGGAACTACTCGCAGGAGTGGTGGCACTTCACGCTCCGCGACGAGCCTCACCCACGGACCTACTTCGACTTCCCCGTCGAGTAGAGGCCGGCGCCGCCAGGCTTCGGGGCTGTTACAGGTAGCCCTCCGTGCGGAGCCATGCCTCGGTGCGCGCCATGGCATCGTCCAGGGACACCGCGGGGCGCCAGCCGAGGAGCCGCTCGGCCTTCTCGATCGCGTACGTGCCGGGGTGCGTGACGTATTCCAGGGTCCGAGCCGAGAGCGGCGGCGGCTTGCCGATGGCGCGACTGGCTCCGGCCACCAGGGGCGCTGCGACCCGCGCCAGCCGGGGCGGCACAGACCGGAGGCGCGTCCCCAGCATCTGCGCGTAGTGGCCAAAGAACACGCGTGGCGAGACGCCCTCACCTCCCGTGATGTGGAACACCTCGCCGAGGCCGTCCTCGGACGCGGCGGCCGCCAGTCCACCGGATACGAGATCATCCACGTACACCGGCGAGAGCACGCCTCGGTCGCCGTCCACGAGGGCGAAGAGCCCCGCCTTCATCATCTGGACTGCGCGGACGGTCCACATGCGGCTGCCCGGGCCGTAGACGTCACCGGGGCGGATCACGGTCGCCCGCACGCGCCCGCTGGCGGCCGCCAGCAGGACCGTATGCTCGGACTCGATCTTGGTGTCGGTGTACGGGTTGCCGGTGGGCTGGACCGGGTGCTCCTCGGGGCACGGGTCGGGGAAGTCGCGTCCGTGAACCACGATCGACGACAGGTGGAGTAGACGCCCGGCGGCGGCGCTGGCCTCGACCACGTTGCGGGTGAGGTCGGCGTTTTGGGTGCGAAACTGGCGGCGCGTGCCGATCTCTCCGACGCGCGCGGCCGTGTGGACGACCAGATCGGCACCGTCGAGGTAGCGGCGCCAGCCGCCCGGCACGGAGAGATCCGCGACGTGCGTCACCCACGGCACACCGGTGGCCGGGGCCACATCCAGGCCAATGACCTCCGCTCCCTGCTCCGTGAGTGCATGTGCAAACGCAGCCCCGAGGAAGCCGCTCGACCCCGTGACGACCGCCCGCACCTAGTCGATCGGCTCGGCGGAGATCGCCAGCGCGACGCGGTCGGTATCCAGACAGTCTGGGTCCCCCTCGCACGACGCCGCCATCACCTCGCCTGGCTGGTACTCGATCTGCACGCGACGCCCAACGATGGCGTCTGAGTCACACACCGAGTAGTCGGCGAACACAGTCTCCTCCGCCCCGCCGTCCGTCCTCAGGGAGAGGTAGCACGAGAGGTCGCCGCTCTCCATGCCGGTCACGACGGCGCGCATGGGTACCGTTTCGCCCGCGACCTCGGCTTGGACGGGGCCCGTGGTGTCCGCTGGCGCGTCGGCGGCCAGGTCCGGGTCGATGACGTCCGTTCCCTCGTTCGAGATGACGGTTACGCTGTCCACCGGCACGTCTGCAGGCTCCTCCGGCTCATCGGTGCCGGCGCAGGCCGCCAGCGGGAGGAGTGCGATCAGCAGGAGACGGTGCATGAGGGAGAGGAGGAGATGGGGCGTCTACACCGCCGGCTCGCCCGCGATCCCACGGACGGCCGCTCCGCCAGCGGCTACTCGGACGGAGTATAGTCGAAGGCCCCGAGGGGACCGGGGAACACGACGGGGCTCTCGCTGCCGTCCTCCGCGACGGACGACACCCCGAACAGGTAGTTGTCGATCACGACGTTCTCCAGGGTGTACCGCTGGCGGTCGGTACCTGCATCAGGGACATAGACCGAATGCTCCCACTGTGGGCTCGTCGTGAGCCGCCAGTGGATGCGGAAGCCCGCCAGCTGGGGGTTCTCGGTGTCGGTCGGGCGGTCCCATGCCAACGTCGTCGAGGGCTGGACGGCCCCGGCCACCTGGACACCCGAAGGCGCCGCAGGGGCACCGGCCAGCCCCGCCAGTACGACCGCGTTGAGGGCCGTCAGCTTGGCGGCGTACTGGAAGTCGACGTACTCGATGGTGTCGCCGAAGTGGCGGGGCGAGCCGTCCGGCCACGTCTCCGTACGCAGGTCTTGGTGCTGCCGGTCATAGTGCTCGTGGGTCTCCATGATCCGGACGCCGGGGTAGCCCACGTCTGTAAACGGCGTGTGGTGGCCGCCTCGCCTAAACCGGTCCAGTCGGTAGACCATCATGATGTCCAGATTGCGGATGTACTCGTCTGCCATTCGGTCGACGTAGCGGGCCAAGTTTCGGCTCGGCCCGTCGACCTCGCCGCCGGTGAACCGCCGGATACGAGCTTCGCGAGCCGTCTCGATGGGCCGTGTCGCCTCGGAGAAGACACGCGCACTCGTGTTGTCGCAAACCCCATCGATCCCACACGAGTTACCAATCATGTCGTTGTTGAGAACCGCCTCGATGTTCCAGCCTTCATCGCGCGCGATCTCGGCCATAATCTGCCCTCCGAAGAGCCCTTGCTCCTCGCCGCTTAGGCCTGCGTAGACGATCGTCCCCGGGAACTGGTACCGGCTAAGAACGCGGGCCGCCTCGATAGCGCCTGCCATTCCGCTGGCGTTGTCGTTCGCGCCAGGCGCGTCGATCTCCCCATCGAGCACGTTCGAGGCCCGGCTATCGATGTCGCCGGACATCACCACGTATCGGTTGGGATCAGCCGTGCCACGCTGGATGGCGAGGACATTGACCACGTCGGTCGGCTCAGGAATTCGGTCCCCCGTGATCGTGCGGCGCTGCACCACAATCTCCAGACAGCCATCGCATGCCTCCGAGATGCGGCGAAACTCAGCCTCGATCCAGCGCCGCGCCGCGCCGATGCCACGCGTGTCAGAGACCGTGTCGCTCATCGTGTGGCGCGTACCGAAGCCCGCCAGCTGGCGGATGTCGGCCTCGATGCGCTCCTCGGAGACCGCTGCTGCGATGGTATAGAGCTGCTGCACCTCCGCAGGCGGGGCCACACCGCCGACCAGCGAGTCGGGCCACGGCAGGTCGGGTGGGCGGTTCTGCTCCACGCCGGGCTGGGCTGCAACCAGGGGAGCGAGGACGAGGGCAACGAGCAGTGGGCGCATGGCAGCAGGCGATCGGAGCGCCAACCTACACTGGCTTCCGGCGCACACCAGGGTGCATCCTCTCCCAGACTAGGCACGGTATTCGCCATCAGGTCCTCCCTGGTGGGCGTCATGCATCCAGAGCGTTTTCGCAAACCCCAAACGATGCTGGCGTTACGAATCGACATCCATCGATGAAGCTCTTCCCCAAGTTCATCTTGGCGTTCTGCGCGGCAGCCATGGCTGTTGCAGCATTCGGATATGCGATTGTTCGAGCTTCAGAGACCGCTACCCAGGCCGTCGCCCAGGCATCCGCTGCCGAGGCGCAGCGCGTCACGAGCGACGCGACGGCCGTCATGGACCGCGCCGTCGAGCTTCTCGACGCGGACACCACGGTCGCGGGCCAATCTGCCCGAGCGCTCCTTCAGGGAGCACAAACCGAGGCGGTTCAGAACCGTCGGGCACCAGACATCGCACAAGCCAGGGACGCATTGGGGCGGGTTCGCAGCCTCGGCATAGCCCTTCTCATCGTTCCCTTCGGGCTCGCGCTGATCCTGGGCGTCATCCTCTCACAGACGCTCGGGCTTCGTCTGGGGCGGATCGCGACACGGGCTCGTGCTATCGGGGAAGGAGACCTCGACACGCGCATCGATGACACGTCAGGCGACGAGATCGGCCAGCTGGCGCGGGCCCTCGACGAGACGGCCGAGGCGTTGGCGACCGTCTTGGTCTCTCGGACCCACTTGGACACGGTCATCGAGTCCATCCCAGATCCGCTGACGGTCGTCGATGGCGATGGGATCGTGCGACGCGTCAACGCTGCCGGCGCCGAGCTCGTCGGCCGGCCCGCCGACGAGATCGTTGGACAGCCCGCGCTGTCGCTGTTTGTCCCCGAGCCCGACGAGGTCGCAGCCTTTGGGAAGGCGCTATCCGACAGCGACACCGTGACCGGATTCCCGACTCGGTTCCTCAAGGAAGACGGCACATCCGTTCCCGTCCGGCTCTCGGCGGCGAAGCTCCCCCACACGGACGGGAAGCGGACGGGACTCGTCGTCGCCGCCCAGGACGTGACCGAGATCCGAAAGGCGCACGCCGCACTCGTGGAAGCCAAGGAGGCTGCTGAAGCCGCGAACCAGGCCAAGAGCGAGTTCCTGGCCAACATGAGCCACGAGATCCGGACGCCGCTGAACGGCGTGATCGGTATGACGGGGCACCTTCTGGACACGGACCTGGATACCGACCAGCGCGAATTCGCGACCGTCATCCGGTCGTCGGGCGAAGCCCTCCTCGACGTCATCAACGACATCCTCGACTTCTCGAAGATCGAGGCGGGCATGCTCGAGTTGGACCCTCATCCATTCGACATCCGCTCTTGTGTCGAGGACACCCTCGATCTCGTCACGTACCGCGCCTCTGAGAAGGGACTGAATCTGGCGTACGACATCGACAGCAACATCCCTGAGAGCGTCGTCGGGGATGCCATCCGGCTCCGCCAGGTCCTCATCAACCTTCTCTCGAACGCTGTCAAGTTCACGGAGACCGGGGAGGTATGCCTCGAAGTGATCGCGTGCGATCCGTCTATGATTCCGGAAGACCTCATGCCGCCCGACTGCCAGGCTGGTCTCCATGTTCGCGTCCGAGATACCGGTATCGGAATCGCGCCCGAGCGAATCGCCAGCCTGTTCGATGCCTTTACCCAAGCCGATGCCTCGACAACCCGCCAGTACGGTGGGACTGGCCTTGGGCTGGCGATCTCGAAGCGCCTCGTGGACGCCATGGGGGGGCGCATCTGGGTAGAGAGCGAAGAAGGAGTCGGTACCGTCTTCCACGTAGCCGTCCCCGCGCGTCCGGCTCCCGGTACCGGCCAGCGAACCTGCGAGGGCATCGAGACCCTCGCCGGCTGCGGTCTCTTGATCGTGGATGACCATGCCACCAACCGACGCATCCTCCAGGTCCAGGTCGAGAAGTGGGGACTGGTCCCCACGGTCGCCTCCTCTGCCACCGAAGCGTTGGAAGCGATCAGCGCAGGGACTCCGTTCGTGGCAGCAATCCTCGACGACCACATGCCGGAGATCAGCGGAGCCATGCTGGCGAGGGCGATTCACGAACAGCGACCGGCGCTCCCGCTAATCATCCTGTCCTCCATGCACCGGTCACCCGACGTTCCTGCCGGGCTTCTGGCCGCATCGCTCCACAAGCCGATCAAGCCGGATCACCTGTGCCGTGCTCTCATCGAGGCTACGCAGGTCGCTTCGGCGAGCGAGACGTCTGCTCCTCCCACAGTGGCGATCGTCTCGCCCCCATCCCAAATGGCTTCCATGAATGGGTCCGAGCGGCTTCGCATCCTCGTCGCCGAGGACAATCCGATCAACAAGCGTGTGCTCGCGCTCGCGCTCGGCCACCTGGGCCACCGACCTGACGATGTGAGCGACGGAGACGAAGTTCTCCCCGCGCTCCTCGCCGCGGCGGCGGCCGGCCGGCCGTACGACATCGTGTTCATGGATCTTCGCATGCCACGCGTCGATGGGATCGAGGCTACCCGGCATATCCGGGCCGTGGACTGGATCGCTCAGCCTCGGATCATCGCCATGACAGCGGACGCCACGCATGCCAAGCAGGAGATGTGCTTCGCAGCAGGCATGGACGGCTTCCTCAGCAAGCCACTCGACCGCGACGCGCTGGCCCGAACGCTGGACGACATCGTCGACGTCACGACCGTTCCGGCGGCGAACGAGGGAGCCTTCCCTTCACTCGCCCGAATGGCAAACCACGAGCCTGACCTGCTCATGGACCTTCTGGCGGATGCGCGCGGAGAGCTGACCCAGTGCCTAGACACCCTCAAGGCTGCCCTGCGAGAAGATGATCTGACGGCAGCGGCACGTGCTGCCCATACCCTCCGATCCGTCGCGGGACTCTTGGATGCTGAGGCGCTGGCGGAGCACTGCGCCGTGACCGAACAGGCTGCCGATGCCGGATCGCTCGCGGAGGCCGTGCAGGCGTTTCTTCCGCTTCATGCGGTCGCGAAGGATGTGCTGAAGCGACTCGATTCCGTCGTCCCGCAGTCCAGCTCTGAGGCACCACCGAGGCCCGCCGTCGGCGCCGCACCGGAGCACCCACTACCGCTGTAGGCGGATTCCCTCAGGCAG